>DATIKD010000050.1:0-3064 GCA_035477965.1 Dehalococcoidales bacterium
CCGTCAGTAGAAAAAATGTATGAAGCTGAACTAAAAATCGGCGAAAATGAAATATCCTATGAATTGATGTGTTTCAATATCGCCATGGTATCCGCCAATATTTCACCCAGCAATGAAGCAGATATGGCTACCTTCGAGCGCCTCAGAAAAATGGTACAGGGTCCCGGCTTTATGGTCATTATCGCCGGACATACCAACGAGGAGTTCGCTTTTAACCGTAAAGTGCTGGAACGCATTATTTCCGAAACTGAAGGTAAATCTCTGGAACCGGTGGAAGACCCCAAAATCGCGGGGATGCTTTTGTGTCAGTGCATACGCGTCAGCGCCTCTATCCGTGAGACCTTCCGCGTAGGCGGTTCATCCTGGGGTGGTTTTGCCGTGATGGGTCAAAGGGACCTGACTATGAAATGGCTGCAGGAAGCCGGCCAGCGCAAGGGGGCTTTAATCAGCCAGGGACTGGCTATGGATGACGGGGCGGCTTTTTTCGGTTGTTTCGGTTGGGGAGTCGAGCACGGACATCTGGGTAAATCAGAAATATTTTATCGGCCCACTGACCATCCGGAGGCTGCCAAAGCGGCTTCGGAATGGCGCAAAGCGACTAATTTGCGAGCATTGGAAGGTTGCTTTGCTATCCCTATGGGATTGCCGCCGGATATCGTTGGGCCGCGAATCTCAAACTACCTGAACTGGCAAAACAAAGTCCACTCCGCCTTCGACCCCAATGGAGTCATCCCCAAACCAGGCCCCCGCCCCTAGCTTTATTACAAGGACTCTCCTTAAAGGACTCTCCTTAAAGGAGAGTCCTTGTAATGGTTCTCCCGTGTGGATTTGACGCCGCAGTCGTTTTGGCCTAAGATGTTACCAAACAATTAACTATCGTCAGTGATATAAGGTGGATACGATGACCAGAAATGCGGTTTATGCTGAATTATCGGCCAAAATGGGCGCCCCTGATTCTGAACGTTTCATTAAAATTCTGGAGGCCTCTTTTAGCCCGGATGAAGCCGCTATCTGCCGCGAGTTATTTGCTCCGGCCACCTGTCAGGAGATCGCTGCTCGCCTTAAAATGAATGATAAAGAAGCGGCTAAAATCCTGGATAAACTGGTGGACAAAGGTGCTCTCACCCGCGGAAGGACCCAATTCGCCTTCCATACCAGTGTTCTGGGTTATCATCATGACTCAATCGCCGATACAGCACCTCACGCCGGCCCCAACGCCATCCCCGAAAAAGTTAAGGAACTGTGGGCTGATTTTTTCAGGAATGAATGGTCTTACGGTTTTATGGAGCACACCGCCAAAATGGTTCAAGCTACCGGACGCAATTTACCCATCTGGCCGGCGATAGGGGCTCTTGAACGCAGTCCCAATATCAAACCGGAAGATATCTTGCCGGAAGAGAACTGGAAACAGCGGATCGAGAAGGCCAAAAAACGCATTATCGCCCCCTGTGGCTGCCGGCAAGTCTGGGGTGTCTGCAACCATCCCAAAATGGTCTGCTTTGCCTGCTTTGACCGGCCCAGAGGGGAATACTATCTAAACCAGCCCGGCCGTCTGCTCAAAGAGATCACGCTGGCTGAGACGCTGGACATTGTGCGGGAGGCTGAAGAAGCGGGACTTGTCCACTGGGGCGACTGCTACTGCTGCGAATGCTGCTGTGAAAATTTGTTTCCCATCACCCGCGGCAAGCGTTATGACCTGATGACTCCTAACCGCTACCTGGCTGTGGTGGAGGAGAGCGAATGCAAGGGCTGCCAACTTTGCCTCAAAGCCTGCAAATTCGAAGCCATTGAGATGAAACCGGCAGGCAAAGGTAAAAAGCAAAAGGCTGTCATCAGCCCGGAAAAATGCAAGGGCTGCGGCCTGTGCATCATTAAGTGCAAAGAAAATGCTATGCGGTATGAAATTGTCAGGCCGCCGGAATATTTACGGGGTCGTCCCATATCGGTTTCAGCGCCTGGTACCGCTCCCCGCACCCTGCCTGTTTTCGGCTTGTACGATTTGAAATAGAGACTTGAATTAACTGCAGGTAAATATTCTTTATCGTCTGTTGAAAGAAGTCCGGAATCCCTTCCGGCAAGGGTCTGGGGATGTGCCCCAGCTTTTAAATTCCCCCAGGATTGGGGGACAGGAGGTTGATGATAGTTTTATAAAGAAAGCTCGAAATTTCAGGCCTTCCTTATTTTCCCCGTGCCTGGTTTAGCTTTGTTCTTAAAACTAATTTTGGACAAGAGTGACTTGAATTTTCTGCAGATAAAGATAGGGCCGTTTTGTTTTGAACCCCAATGATCAACTCGGCCCCTCTGTATTTCGACCCTGCAGCCTCTAGTACCTCCCGTACTTCTCCGCCGTTTCCATAAAGACGCGGAAATTATCCGGATTCTTGGTCTCGGTAGCCTGGCAACCACCGGCCAGAATATACCCCCCACCTGCGGCGCAGTTCTCAATCAGGGTGCGGCAGTAGTCCCGAACCTGCCCGGGCGTGCCGGTCACCATCACTGAAGCGGGCACATTCCCGGAAATACAGCAGGTATTACCCACCAGCTTTTTAGCCTGCGCCATATCAGTCTGGTCAAACAGCCAGGTCACCCAGCCTTTGGGAAAATCACCCAGATATTCCAGCCTTTTATTATAGGCGCCCTCAGCAAACAGATGGACCATGATACCCTCTGCAATCAAAGCATCTACCACCTTTTTCAGGCTGGGCCAGTAAAACTTTTCAAACTGTTTAATTGACATGAATTTATCATCGCCTTTATGCAGGGGAAACATAACGCTGTGGCCGCCAAAGGTGTTAAGACCCTTGATAAGGCGGTTTATTTCCAGTTTGGTGATAACCTCCACCGCCTCCAAAACTTTATCCGGCTGGCGATACAAATCAAAGGCCACTCCCTGTGTACCGCGCAGGATATCCGCAATCAGGTCAAAGGGAGCCGTGCCCATCCCGCCCCGTCCCATGGGGAATCCGGCCGACATACACTCCACGTAAAACAGCATGTTTTCTTTTTGCTGTTTCTCGATTTCCTCACCGGCCGCAATTAGTTTGCGGAAGGCCTCCCGTACATC
>DATIKD010000051.1:0-9859 GCA_035477965.1 Dehalococcoidales bacterium
CCGTAATTTTTAACCAACTATATTTTAACATGAAGAACACCCCCGCTTATTATATATTAGAGCAGAGCGGGGGTTGTTGCCACCGATAATAGTCGGGAATTTGGTGGGTTTTATGTACCAGTCGGCCAACTAAATAGAATCTTTATTGACGATATGTATCATCAGACTGATAACGGAACAGAAGATCATCACATAACCGGCGGTGCGCAGGGTAATCATGTACCAGTCTGAAGCGTCGGCTCCGCCCAGGGTGAATATGTGGGAAAAGCCGAAGAATACCCAGGCCAGGCCAAAAAGCAGCCAGAAGACCATTTTCTGCCCGGTTTTTCTGACAATGGTAGAATAACCCCAGACAGAGACCAGCACCAGAAACCAGGCAAAAGCCAGATTGATGTAATATATCACCGGGTTATCCATCAACGTACCTCCATCTTTTTTTATCGCAGGGTCTATCTTACCCGATTTTTCCGAATCTTCTTTTCCGTTGAGAAAAAGCATTGAGGGCTTTTTCCACCTGGCCGGGAGTGAAATCCGGCCAGAGCACCCTGGTGAAATAGAATTCAGCATAAGCCGACTGCCATAACAGGAAATTGCTGATGCGCAGTTCTCCCCCGGTGCGGATCAAGAGGTCCACTGGGGGTATTCCGGCAGTATTCAGGTGATTTTCGATAGTGGTTTCATTGATATCTTCCGGACGCAGGTTTTGTTTTGCCATGGATTTAAAGGCATCGGTTATTTCAGCCTGCCCGCCGTAGTTGAAAGCCAAAGAAAAAACCAGTTTTTGGTTGTCACGGGTCAGATGACAGGCTTTTTGTAAAGCAGTTTGAATTTCGTTTGAAAGTCCGCTCAGGCGTCCGATGTGGTGAATCCGGACATTCTGCTGGTGCAGGGCGGCGGACTCAGATTCAATATTATCAATCAGCAGTGTAAGTAAAGCCTGAACTTCGTCAGCCGGGCGGTTCCAGTTTTCAGTAGAAAAACTGAAAATGGTCAAATACGGAATCTGATGCTTCAATATGGTCGCCACAACCGAGCGGATGCGCTTGTAACCAGCCAGATGGCCGGCGGAACGCTGCAGACCGCGCTTCTCCGCCCATCTTCCGTTCCCGTCCATTATAATGGCTACGTGGCGCGGTAGAATCCGGCTTAGTACCGTCATATTTTTAAACCGACATTACTTCTTTTTCTTTTTCCTGGGCGATTTTTTCGGCTACCGCAATGTTAAAGTCGGTTAATTTTTGCAGAGATTCCTGGGCGCGTCTGGATTCGTCCTGGGAAATTGTCTTGTTTTTCTCGGCTTTTTTAATTTCCTCAAGCGCGTCCCGGCGCAGATTGCGGATGGCCACGCGGCGCTCCTCCAGTCTTTTATTAACTACTCTGGTCAATTCCTGCCGGCGCTCTTCGCTCAGGGCGGGAATCATGAGGCGTATCACCCGACCATCATTGATGGGGTTTAAACCCAGGTCTGATTTCCGGATGGCCTGTTCAATAGGATGCATGGCGCCCGGGTCCCAGGGCTGAATGACCAGCAATTTGGCTTCCGGAGCTGAAATACCGGCAATCTGGTTAAGTGGGGTGGGAGTTCCGGCATAATCTACTTTGAGATGCTCCACCAGTGCCGGGCTGGCGCGTCCGGTACGGATGGTGGAGTATTCCTGCTTCAATCCTTCGGAGGCAGCTTTCATTTTCTTTTCTACCAGAGACAGGATAGTACTGGACATTTTACACCTCGCTGGTTACTATTGTTCCGATTGGTTCTCCGCTGGCGGCGGCTTCGATCCCGCCTGGAGTTTCGACATCAAAAACTACGATCGGCAGCTTGTTTTCCATACACAGTGAAAAGGCGGTTGAATCCATCACTTTCAGACGCAGGTTAAGGGCTTCCAGATGCGTCAGTTTATCAAATTTAAGGGCATTTTTATCTTTTTTAGGGTCGGCACTGTAAATACCATCAACATTATTTTTAGCCATCAAGAGGACCTGGGCTTCAATTTCAATGGCTCTCAAGGCGGCGGCGGTATCGGTGGTCATATAAGGATTGCCGGTGCCGGCTGCAAAAATCACCACACGGCCTTTTTCGAGGTGGCGGATAGCCCGGCGGCGTATAAACATTTCTGCTACCTGCTGGATGGTCAGGGCAGACTGTGTGCGTGTGTCCAATCCCATTTTTTCCAGGGAATCCTGCAGTGCCAGGGCATTGATCACGGTAGCCAGCATGCCGGCGTAGTCAGCCGTCACGCGGTCCATTCCGTTGCGTGCGTTTTGCTCTCCGCGCCAGAAATTACCTGCTCCTACAACTACTCCTACGCCAATTCCCATTTCGGTCACGTTGCGTATCTGCTGGGCGATTTTTTTCAGCGTGGATTGACTGATGCCAAATTCACTCTGGCCGGCAAAAGCCTCTCCGCTAAGTTTTAACAGGACTCTTTTGTATTTAGCAGCAGGCATTTTACGGCTTTTCTCCTTGTTCAGAGCACTGGGAAGTTAAAGGCTACGCTTAATTATTATTGCTATTATAGCATAAATGCTTACGAAAAATAGTAAGTCCAGTCTCTCCCGAGTTTAACAGTTAGATCTAACCAGTAAATTCAGAAAAACCGTGAAAATGAATTCAAAATTCGCGGTTTTTTTGTTGACAAACTGGAAAAAGTGTGCTATATTTTATTTAACACATACAAGATAGGAGTGTGCCCTGTGTTTATTGAATGTGTTAAAAACAACGGTACTGATTACCTGAGAGTGGTCGAGGGTTACAGCCTTAAAGACGGCTCGGCCTCTAAATGCAAAAGACGCGTTATCCGTAATATCGGCCCCCTGTCAAAGTTTGATGACGGCCAGCCGGACTATCTTAAACGGCTGCGTCAGTCTTTCAAGGATAGGCAACCGTTGATTCCTTCTATGGCAGAACTCTATGGATTGGGCCAGGTCAAAAGGTTTCTGTCATTTCAGATTGATATGGACAAAGAATCGGATTGTTATGCCCAACCCAGGAACATCGGGTACTTCCTGCTGGATGGGTTATACGACTCGCTGGGGATATATGAAGTCCTCAATTTGCACAAGTCGAGGAGCAAGATCGAGTACGATTTAAACGGACTGGTGAAGCTGCTGGTGTTTGGGCGGACGCTCTCGCCCGGCTCGAAACTGGAAACCTGGAACGACCGAGACAATTATGTTTTTGAGGTAGTCAGTTCAGGCCAATTGATTGAGGTTTACCGTGCGCTGGACGTCCTTGACGACAAGTCGGAAGCCATTCAGAAACGTATGAATTCTAAAATCGGCCAGGCCATCGGGCGCAACACCGAGGTTTGTTTTTACGACGTGACCAATTACTGGTTTGAAATTAATGAAAATGACGAGGATGTCAGAGACGCAGCCGGCAATGTCATCCGGCAAGGATTGCGGAAGAAAGGCGTATCCAAAGAGAAGCATGGAGAGCCGATTGTGCAGATGGGACTGTTCATTGACGACAATGGCCTGCCGATCGCCTACAGGTTGTTCCCCGGAAACGCCACAGACCAGACGACGCTCATCCCGGCATTGGAGAAGAGTATAGACAGTATGGGCTTCCAAAAAGTGATTGTGGTGGCGGATGGTGGCTTGAACAGCGGGCCCAACATTGCGCATATACTCAGCCGTGGTAACGGCTATATTTTGGCGAAGAGTACGAAGAAGAGTGACAAATCAGTAAAGGAATGGATACTGGACCAATCCGGCTATGGGTGGAATGCGACCCGGACCTTTAAGCTAAAATCGATGCTACGCAGCCGCAAAATCAAGAACGATGCTGGCCAGACGCTGGAAGTCAAGGAAAAGCTGATCTGTTACTGGAGCCAAAAGCATTATGACAGGGAGTACCATGAAAACGCCAAATTCATTGAATACCTCAACTCCGTCATCGCCTTTCCCGACAAGTTAAAAGACAAGCAAAGAAAGATCGAACAATTCTTGATCAAACAACAGGTTGACAAGGCCTCCGGGGAAGTTTTGAATACCGCCACCCATCTTTCCCTCGACCTGGATAAAGTACAGGAGTATCTCGACTTGCTGGGCTACTATACGATTATGACATCCGAGATAGACAAGAGCGACCATGAAATCATCCATAAATACCACGGTCTATCACGTATTGAGGACTCGTTTCGCATCATCAAGGGCGACCTCGATGGCCGGCCGGTCTACGTTCAGACTAAAGAGCACATTAACGCCCACTTCCTGGTGTGCTTTATCTCTTTGGCCATGATCCGGTTGATTCAGTACAAAATACTGCGTCATCTCGGTAAAGATACTCTGAATGCAGCCGGTTGGGAATCCGGCCTGACCGCTGAACGTATCAAAAAAGCCCTGTCCGGCTTCCAGGCGGACACTTTGCCGGGTGGCTATTTTAGGCTGACCAGACCTACCGATGATTTGCGCTTAATCCTTGACTCACTGGGTATTGACACAAATTGGCGTCTGCCTACCGTACATGAACTGCGTCAACTCAAGTACTCGTTTGATAAAGCCTCTGTTATGTGACTGCTTTTTATATCATTCTTTAAGGCCCAAAAACCCTGTGGTTTGAATCTATCACAAGCCTTTTTTTCTTTCTTTGTGCTGTTAAACTCGGGTTATAGCATAAATGCTTACGAAAAATAGTAAGTCCAGTCTCTTTGAGCGTCAACCCCAGGGTTTTTTTCTATACTTGGCCGGGAAAATAACTTCCCAAAATAAAAGCCGCCTCATTGATAGAGGCGGCTTTTGTTTGAAGAGGGAGGCTTTTATTTGCCTAATTCAAAGCGGGCAAAGCGGCTTATCACAATATTTTCACCGGTTTTGGCAATTAGTTCAGCTACTAAATCCTGAATGGTTTTAGTGGGGTCTTTAATATAGGGCTGCAGCAGCAGGCAGACATTCTGAAAATCCACTTCGACACCGGTCGGACACTCATTTTTTGATAGAAACTCCGGCGCCATGGCAGCTACCTGCATGGCGATGTTGCGGCACAGAGCCTGAAATTCGTCAGTGCGGGCCACGAAGTCGGTCTCACAATTGACCTCCACCAGCGCCCCGATGCGGCCGCCGCCATGTATATAAGAAACCACCAGTCCCTGTTTGGTAACGCGGTTAGCGGTTTTCTGGGCTTTGACCAGTCCGGCTTTAGCCAAAATGGCTAGCGCCTGGGCTTTATCACCATTGGTTTCTTTCAAGGCATTCCGGCAGTCCATTATTCCGGCGCCGGATTCTTCTCTCAGATGCTTGATTTGTTCAGTTGTAATTTCCAAATTATCCCCCAAATCCAAATTAATTTATTCGTCAGATTCACCTTCAGCAATATTAGCGGCTTTTATTTCGGCCGGATTGAGTACAGGCGCGCCGGCTTGAGCCGGTTGTTCTTCTTTAGGAATCACAACCTGGATGCCTTTGCCTTCAATAACGGCATCCGCCATTTTGGTGCAGATTAGTTTGACCGCTCTAATGGCGTCATCATTGGCCGGTATAATGTAGTCCAGGTTATCCGGGTTGCAATTGGTATCGCATATTGCCATTACTGGAGTACCGGTACGTTGGGCTTCCTGCAGGGCAATATTGTCTTTGGTTGGATCAACAATAAACAAAACGCTGGGCAGTTTGGTCATGGCTTTGATGCCGCCCAGATGATTATTCAAGCGGGCAATTTCTTCATCCAGTTTAGAGGCTTCTTTCTTGGGCAGACGGTTGAATTCACCTTTGGCTCTCTGGTCTTCCAGTCGGACCAGGTAATCAATACGGGATTGTATAGTAGCAAAATTAGTTAAAGTACCGCCCAGCCAGCGCGTTTTGACATAATACATACCGCATCTTTTGGCTTCGGTTTCGACCGATTCCTGGGCCTGTTTTTTAGTTCCGACAAATAGAATGGTCCCCCCATCGGCTACCACCTGTTTGACGAATTCCTGGGCTTTTTGCAGTAACTTTACTGTTTGTTCCAGATCAATGATATGTATGCCGTTGCGTTTGGTGAAGATGTATTTTTTCATCCTGGGATGCCAACCGCTGGCCTGATGCCCGAAATGAGCGCCGGCTTCCAGCAACTGTTTAATCGCGCTAGTATCTGCCAATATGTCCCCCTATCGAGTGTTTGATTAATAACACTTCCATATATTTTTTCACAACAATTTAAAAGTATAACACACATTATACGGGCTGGCAAGAAAAAAAATTGATGTATCAACTGAAATAGTACAAAATTATTTCCTCTTTCCCCTTTTGATTTATAATGGGATAAGGAAAGTCAGAAGGAATTATTCCATGCAGAAACAATACATCAGACCGGTTCTCGGACAGGAAGTGTCAGCCCCGGCCGGTTATTATCTGCCGGTTAAGGAAGAGTTTATCCAGATCAACGGCCGCACGGCGCTGGCAGTTTACGGCTGTTTATGCCTGGACAATTCCTGCTGCGGAGCCGGCAGTTGGAATTATATACAGGTACCGGGTTATCTGACCGAAAAACTGCCGGCCGAGAAATCAGAAAGCCATTTCGATATTGAGACTATTAGCTCCGAAAAAGAACGGCAGGAGATCAGGCTTGACCTCAGCCTTCAGCACCCGCAAGCCATAATCGAAATCGGGTGAAGCTATCTAAAGGTTTTTGACTCGGGTGTTTAAATCGCTGTTTCAGGCTTCTACGAATTTTTTTCCAGCCTGATAGGCCGCCTCCATGACTTCAGGATGTTTCAGAATATCGCCTTTGGCATCAGCGCCCGCGAAGAGCAGTTCGCCGGCATAAGGTACATCTATCATCCGAAAAAGGTTTTTGATGGTCAGGAGTTCGCCGTCGAAGAGGTTCGGAACAGTGCGCCGGCCGCTGACTGAAATAAAGAAACCCTTGCGCGGGCGGTTATCTCCCAGGGTTGGAATTTTAAGAACATATTTGCGGGCCCATAAAGCCTGACAACGATCAATAACACATTTTAATTGCCCGCTGATCCCCATGAACTGCACCGGAGAAGTAAGCACCAGGCGGTCAGCCGCCTCCATTTCTTTATAAATCATTTGCATATCGTCCTGTACGCGGCAGATGCCTTTCTCCAGGCAGGCATCGCAATGCCAGCAGCCGGAGAGCTTCAAATTACAGACCACAATGGTTTTGGTTTCCGCTCCCTGGCTGGTCGCACCCTCCATGAATTTAGCCAGTAACACATCGGTATTGCCGCCGCGGCGGGGACTGCCTGCCAGGCCCAGTACTTTCATAATAACTCCTTTCTCAATTCGGACAGGATTTGGTCCTCTCTGGCTTTCATGGCCGGTTCCTGATGAGGTTCGGCATGGTCATATCCCAGTATATGCAGAACTCCATGGATAATTAGAGAGGCCATTTCTTTTTTTGTGGAATGCCGGCTTTCCTCAGCCTGCATTAATACCTGCGGATAAGAGATTATCACTTCCCCCAGATGCAAAAGGCCATCCGGCGGATCGAGAAAGCCAGAATCCTCCTGACTTTCATTCTGGTCAGCCAGAGAAAATGAGAGTACATCGGTTGGCTGGTCTTGGCCCCGGTATTCGCGGTTCAACTCCTGAATCCGCTCCTGGCCGGTTATCACCAGGCTGATTTCCGAGTTGCCAGGCGCATTTTCCGCCAGGAGAGTCGCTTCGATTATTTTCTGCATCCACTCCGGAGGCGGCTCAACCTCTATTCCTTCTTCAATTAAAACATTAATTTCCATGCTTTATATCTCATTATATTGTTATTCGATCAACTTGTGGTTAAAGCCCGGCTGCAAAATTACTGGCGGCGGGACTCATTGGAGGCTTTGACCAGTATTGCCCAGAGGCTGTCCAGCCAGTCCAGATGCTCCGGCTTCATCAGACAGGAGCGCAAGCAACTAACAAACTCACTTTCAAGGCGGATGTCCTGCCAGGAGTGTTTGAGCAAGCGGGATGGATATTTGAAGGTGGCAAGATGCAGGTTATAATTTGCCGCTCTCTCAAAAATGGATTGGGAGAGCTCAGAAATGCGCTTTTCAGTATCCGCCGCCGGAGCCCAGACCACGATATCCAGGTCAGGTTCAATTATGGTCCTGAAGCGGTCATCCTGTTTGATCCGGTCGTATAGAGCCACTCCGGCCTGCCGGCACCTGGACAGGCCAGTCGCAAATTCTCCGCCCCGCACCATGGGCAGTAATTTTTGGGTTGCCCACAGAGCCACCGCGGAAGCACCAGCCCGGGAGCACTCCAGGCTTATTTCCCCCAGATGCAGTTCATTTGAACTGAAATAGGTATAAGGCGAATCATGTTTATAGAACCGGCCAACCGCCGGGTCACTAAAAAGGACACAGCCGCAGCCGTAAGGTTGAAGCCCGTGTTTATGCGGGTCAACCACAATTGAGTCAACCCGGTTCAAATAATCGAAAGCCCGGCGCACCGTTGGGCTCAGGTTTTCGATCAACGTAAAGTATCCGCCGTAGGCGGCATCGGCATGCAGGCGGAAGCCGTATTTTTCTTTAAGATCAACAATCTCCGGCAAAGGGTCCACCCTGCCGGTGCCGGTGGCGCCGAGGGTGGCCACTACTGTGCCGACGGCGCCCGTTTTTAAAAGTTTTTCCAGGGCATCCAGGTCCATCACTGCCCTCTCATTGCAGGGAACTGACTGAAAGGGCAACCTTAAAACTTCCGATATGCGTGAATGAGTGTAATGGGCCATCTCAGAGGCCACAATCAGTTTGTCCGGATTCTGCTTGCCTGAAATCCAGAGCGCTTCCAGATTGGCGACTGTGCCGCCGCTGGTCAGATGCCCAAGGTGTTTTGACCAGCCGAACATACCGGCAATTTCCGCCACAGCCTCTTTTTCCATCTGTGAACTGGCTCGGCCGCCATCGATAGCATGATTGTTGGGGTTAATCCAGAGGCTGAGCATATAGGCGATGCGGGCTACCGGATGAGGTGGTTTCAACATTTGACCGGCGTAAAAGGGGTGAAAATAGGGGTAGTTGTCCTGCATTTTTGTGGCAATTTCCTGGATAACTGTGGAAATGGCTGAATAGTTGTAGTTACGGGAAACCTCCGGCAAGTCTTCAAAGCCCTGTTCCAGGGTTTTCAGGGCTTTGGCCAGTATTGCCAGACTTTCGTTATCAAATTGCATATTCCCTCCTCGTTGGGTGGATGCAGGCTGTCTCAGTCCATAAATAGCAGATTTAGGTTTAAAAGTAAAAAACCCTGGGTTTGGGTTGGAACAAGAAAATCAGCCGGGGCCGGGAACATGGCTTTTAGCTGAACCACGGATTGGCTTTTGCAATCAGTTCCGGCCTGAGAAAATCACAGCAAAGTAGTGAACATCAGCGGTTGGCCGAAGTCCGGTTTGGGTGGAATAAACTCGGGCGGCCTGGCCAGTTCGAATATCATAGCCTGGTGCGGGCAGCCAACCACACAAACACCGCACCCCAGACACTTTTCATCTAACACTCGCGCCGTTTTCTTTTCAGGCGGGCTGGCGCCAATCATCTCAATTGCATTTACCGGACAGCGCTTCAGACATTTCAGGCAACCCTGGCATTTCTCTTCCCTGACCGCCGCTTTGAACCGGCTGGGTGCCACAATTTCGCTTAACCGGCCGGACTGCAAAGCGGGTTCAAAAGTGGAACAGCAATCATGACAGCAGTTGCAGATAACCCCGGAGAGCGAAGCATTATTACCCGGAGTGCTGTGTATAAGCCCGGCTTCCTCAGCTTCATCTGAAATGGCCAGGGCTTCTTCAATGGTAATTTCTCTCATGCGTCCGCCGCGGCCAGTCTCATAATCCACCATCCGGCCAAAGTGCAGGCAGTTCCACAGGGGTTTATTACAGCGATGATAAATCCGGCGGCAATCGCAATCCACCACCCCGATTTTCCCCGCTCTTTTC
>DATIKD010000052.1:0-10798 GCA_035477965.1 Dehalococcoidales bacterium
GTAATACAGGCCTCGAGGGGCGAAGGTTTTTGCCTTCGAGGCCTTGTTTTTGACTGAATTTACACTGCCGCCTCGATATGACCATTGTCCCTCTTGAACCACGTGCCTTCCTTCAATCCTGATCGGGGCGAAGGATCCGGCGGGGAGGATCCCCTATACAGCCATGACTCCAGGGTTTGCCGCCCCTCATCCAGATCCTTCAGCCTCGCCTTTCGAGGCTTCCAGGATGACAACGGAAAAGGGGCCCCCGGCATGACAGGGCGGTCGTCGTTATGGCGCTCCGGGCACGCCTTCATACTTAATCGAGGGCGTTTAATAGAATCCTTTAAAAAAGGTAAGCCGCTGCAGGCTCCGGCTTGAACGCAGGTTAATTTTCAAGGTATAATTCTTGTATCCTGATGGAATTCATCTATGCCTGGCTTTGTTATTCCTTCAGCTTTGTTCCAACGGAAACAGGCGAGTTGGGTATGGCCAGGACAGTGCTCAAGTATAGACCTGATACCAGCGCCGCTGAGACGGTGCTGAACCCCGGATGAAACCGCGTATTACATTCGGTGATCCTAATCTGACCAGGAGCAGTTCAACTTCAAATATGCAAATAAACGGGGAATACCTCACCTCGGCCAAAAAACTTTTTGAAAACCGGGCTGACGCCGGAGCCAAACTGGCGGCTCTCCTTTCCGAATATGTCAACTTGCCGGTGGTGGTGCTGGCTATACCCAATGGCGGCGTACCACTGGCAATGCAGGTAGCCCCGTCTTTAAAGGCCCAACTGGATATAATCATCTGCCGCAAGTTGACATTGCCCATGAATCCGGAAGGCGGGTTGGGCGCTCTGGCAGACGATGGTACTTCTATCCTGAATGAAGAAGTAATGAAGAATGACGGTATCAGTCCGGCCCAGATCGAACACGAGATAGCCCAGGTTAAAAAAAGCATTCGGGAAAGGCGCCTGCTTTACCGCAGCCAGGCTCTACCGCCGCGTTTAAACGGTCAAACTGCCATCATCGTGGATGATGGTCTGGCTTCCGGCATAACCATGTCGGTAGCCGTAAAAGCCGTCCGCCACCGTCAGCCGCGCCAGGTTGTGGTGGCTGTCCCCCTGGCCTCTGCCACGGGTTTTCAGCGTGTCAGCCAGTTGGCCGATAAAGTAATTTGCTGTGCCGTTGCACAGTTAAAGCAATTTTTCCTGGCGGATTTTTACAAAACCTGGCGGGATGTTTCCGACCGGGAAGTGGAACACTACCTGGAACAGTGGCGGAGACGGCAGGCGTTTTGACCCGAGGGATTTTTATCAGTTTGAAGTTCGAAATGATAATTTTCAGGTTGTTTTAAAAATGCAGGAAGTACCAAAAGCCATGGCTGAACTGTGGGATAACCAGATTCTGTTCATTGCTCTTTTCAGTTGGGCGGCTGCGCAGATTATCAAGGTGATCATCATCCTTATACAGGAAAGGCGCCTGGCCTGGAATTTCCTGGTCTCCAGCGGCGGGATGCCCAGTTCCCATTCGTCTACCGTTACTTCTCTGGCCACTGCCATCGGTTTGACCACCGGCATCTCTTCGGTCTATTTCGCCATCGCCGTCGTCCTGGCCATGATCGTGATGTATGATGCCGCCGGCGTCAGGCAATCCGTCGGCCAGCACTCGATGGTACTCAACCGGATAATCAAGGAGTTCAGCTTCAAACACCCCCGCCCGGAATTCGAAAAGGCTTTCCGTGAGTTCATCGGCCACACTCCGCTGCAGGTTATTATCGGAGCCTGCCTGGGTATTGCAGTGGCCTGGCTCTGGATTTTTATCAGCCGCCCCTGACACTTTAGCCGCCGTCTACGAAATTAGACCTGTCCGAGAATTCACACCAAAACGCACCCAAATCCAACCCCCACGTTGTCTTTCTGGAGCCCCGAGAACGCCTTCATACCTGATCGGGGCGAAGAGTCCACCCCCCTCGTTGTCATCCTGGAGTCCCGATGCTCCTTGACTACTCATCGGGACGAAGGATCCGGCGGGGAAGGGCCCCTATACAGCCATGACTAACTACTGTCCGCCCCTCCTCCAGATGCTTCAGCCTCGCCATTCGAGGCTTCCAGCATGACAAGGAAAAAGGGGCCTCCAACAAGATTAACGCCTGTCCACCCCTCCTCCAGATGCTTCAGCCTCGCCCTTCGAAGCTTCCAGTATGATAAGGAAAAAGGGGCCTCCGGCATGACAGGGCCGTTGTCAATCAACCTCTTTACCTTGACTGCAACTCGGTTTTCCCTCTATTCTTGAATTGTGGCCAGAGAAAGTATTATTTTGATCGGCATGCCCGCGTCCGGAAAATCTACCATCGGTAAAATCCTGTCGGCAGAATTGGGTTATGATTTTGTTGATCTGGATGTTTACATCCAGGAAAAGGCGCAGCAGCCACTCCAGGAAATAATCGATAGCCTGGGCGAAGCGGCCTTAATGCAACTGGAAAAAAAGCGCATGGAGGAAATCAGCCTGCCCGGAAAAGTAATAGCGCCGGGAGGCAGTCTGGTTTTTCATACTGAATTGATGGAACAGTTGCGCCGTCAGGCGGTTATAGTTTACCTCAACGAATCTCTGTCCAGCCTGGAAACGCGTTTAAAAAATGCCGCCACACGCGGTATTATCGGTTTGAAGGGTAAATCTCTGGCTGAAATTTATGCTGAACGGACTCCCCTTTATAACCGCTATGCAGACATTATAATCGACTCCACTCGCTTAACCCGGCGGCAAATCGTAGCAGAAATAAAACAACAGTTCCACCGTTTGAGTTAATTTTTCAATTCGGAATGAGCCTTTTTGAGCCATTCCGGAATATTTATGTGCTGTGGGCAGAGTTCCAGGCAGTGATTGCATTCAATACAATTGCCGGCATGTTGTTTTTCATTCAGTCCCCAGATACCGCCGTTGTAACGCATTTTAGCCAGATTTATATCGTTATACATCTTCATTTCGCCGAATATCCTGAAAATAGCCGGAATCTCTACGCCGTTGGGACACGGCATACAATAGCGGCAGGCGGTACAGGGAACCGGGCAGGCACTGCGGTAAGCCTGCTTGACTCTATCGATCAATTCCTTCTCATACTGGTTTAAACTGCTGTTCCCGGCCCGTGCCGCAATGTCTACATTTTCCATTACCTGTGCCATTGAACTCATGCCGCTGAGCAGAAAGGAAACCTGCGGCTGGCTCCAAACCCAGCGGAAGGCCCATTCCACCGGAGAACGCTGAACCTGGGCAAACTTCCAGATATCAGCCACAGCCTGGGGCGGAACACCCGCCAGTTGTCCTCCCCGCAGGGGTTCCATCACAATTACTCCCAGATTTTTTGAGGCGGCGTAGTCCAATCCGCTCCGGCCGGCCTGATAGTCTTCATCCATGTAATTGTAGTGTATCTGGCAAAATTCCCAGTTATCCCAGGCATCCACCACCTGTTTAAATGCCGTAAAATCATCATGAAAAGAGAATCCCAAATGACTTATCCGTCCGGCTGACTTCTGTTTCTCAAGCCAGTTGAGTACCCCCATACCCTGCAGGCGGTCCCATACCGCACGGTGCAACCCATGTAAAAGGTAAAAATCCACTTTATCAGTCTGTAAGCGCTCCAGTTGCATTTGAAATGCCCCGTCGAAATCGGCCGGAGAATTAACTTCACGGGCTGGAAATTTGGTAGCCAGCTTTATTTTCTGGCGGTAGCCGTCCTGCAGAGCCATTCCCACGGCTTTTTCCGAATTGCCGGAATGATAAAAATAGGCGGTATCCAGGTAGTTGACGCCGTTATCTACGGCGTAACGAATCATGTTGACCGCCTGCGGATAATCCACATCGGCCGGATTGCGGCTTAAGAGAGGCAGGCGCATGGCGCCAAACCCCAGCGCCGAAGGCTTCCAGTCCATACCCGGAAAATTACGATAAATCATTGACAGTCCCTTTTAAATCTAAATTTCCTGACAGAAGTATATCTGCGGCTGACCTTTCATATATGGGCCGGTGCTACCGAAAAATTCTTTGAAATGAAGCGTTGAAGTATGATATTCCACTGCTTTTTGATCGGCGTATTTTTCATAAAAATAGAACTTATCCTGGTTTTTGAGGTCGCGGTGCAGGATATAAGCCGCAGCCCCCGGATCTTTAAGCACTTTGGGCAAGACTTTGCGGTATTCCCGGATAAAGTCCTCACCCTTACCCTGATTGACTTCTATTATCGCTATAACGGTAATCATTTTCTTCTCCTTTTTTAACACGAATCTTAAACCGTATTGTATCACCAATGATACCGAATCTCCAGACCTCCGGGCCGCCAGGCAGGCTCATCGTTTATTGTGAGATTACAATTCATTGGGTCTTAGAGTGGAGTCCGGCCGGCATTTTTAACCTACTCGATTTGCATGATAAATCGGTTGCCCGTCTTATGGGATAAATCGATAATGGGTAAAAGGAGGCACAGCTATGTTGACCATAAAACGTGAATCCCAAAATACTATGGGTGACAGTGTTCACAAGGTCCGCCTGGCTCTGGGTTTAAGCCGCCAGCAGTTAGCCGTTATGGCCGGAGTTACCATTGAGGCAGTCTACCAGTATGAAAACAGTCTGCCGGTATCTCTGAATTCGAGGCGTAAAATCCTGAAAGAACTGTGGGCTTTCAAAACTGCCAGAAGTCTAAACTGACCATTTTTCGGCTGGCTGAATCCCGATATTAAACGGGTATTTTCTTCCCGCCTCTCAAACCTGAAAAAAAATCCCCAACTATTTCAGGGTCTTCCCGGATGTACATAAATTCGGGAAATAATTGCTTGAATCCTTACCCAGCGGATTATTTGAAATATGGCCGCGCTGCTGTCCAAATTATGCGCAGTATAATTGACAGCTTTGTTAAAATCTTCCATTCCAGTTGAAAAAGGTTATTCTGTGGAGTTATACCCCTCCTCCAGATGCTTCGGCCTCGCCTTTCGAGGCCTCCAGCATGACACTTCGTTTTCACACCCTGATATTGAAAAATCAAGGTATCATCATAATAATCAGTCTTAACCCAGGCTCGTTACAGAATTTATTTTGGACAAGAGTGATATCCGCGCAGCGCTTATAAGCCTCGCCACTGGTTAGTTATACTCTGATGCCGCCCCAAACTATTGTATTTCCCGCCTGCCCGGCTTGCATGCCGTCAATCCTGATTGTAGAATATTAAAAACCCCGCGCGGCCGGCTGACAACCGGATGGAGGTGCAATATGAACCAGATAGGTATTGATTTACGGCGCATTCTGAGTACCATAGACTCCAATATTTTTGGCGGATTTGCTGAACATCTGGGGCGCTGCATCTACGGCGGAATTTATCAACCGCAAACCCCACAGGCTGACAGGCAGGGATTCCGCAAAGACGTGTTACAGGCCCTGAAATTGCTGCAGCTCTCCAATATCCGTTATCCGGGAGGCAATTTCGCCTCCGGTTACCGCTGGATGGACGGGATCGGTCCGCTGGAAAAACGACCGGCCCGCCTGGACCTGGCCTGGCAGACACTGGAGCCCAATCATTTTGGCACCAACGAATTCATCCGGTTCTGCCGCCAGCTTAAGGCTGAACCTTATCTGGTAGTCAACTGCGGTGACGGCACTCTCCGTGAAGCCCGCGACTGGGTGGAGTATTGTAACGGCAGCGGCAATTCCGATCTGGTTAATCTCCGCCGCAAGCATGGTTTCACGGCTCCCCATCAGGTCAAATACTGGGGAATCGGCAACGAGGTGGATGGTTACTGGCAAATTGGCACTAAAACCCCAGAAGAATATGCCCGCACTTTTACAGAATTCGGCAAAGTCATGAAATGGGTCGATCCCCGCATTAAACTGGTAGCTTCAGCCGTCTCAGACTGGAATGAGCCTTTTGCGGATCGCATCCGGCATATCCTGGAGCAGGGCGGGCACCTGGTTGACTACCTGGCTTTACACTGGTACGCGGGAAATCCGCAGAATGACTTCGCCGCCTATATGGCCGTTTCTGAAACTATAGAAAAGCGGCTGACAGCCTGCGAAGGACTTATCCAGGGCTACGCCATGCAAAGAAAGCTGGAAAAATTGCCCGCAATTGCAGTGGATGAATGGAACGTCTGGTACCGCACTCATCCCCAATACGGCGGCAACCCGGAAAAAGACCATTTGGAAGAAAAATATAACCTGGAAGATGCCCTGGTGACAGCCATACATCTCAATGCCTTTATCCGGCATGCCAAAAACGTCAAAATGGCTAACCTGGCCCAGATTGTGAATGTGATAGCCCCGGTTTTTACCCGGCCTGACAGTTTGTTCCTGCAGACCATCTTCTTCCCCTTCGAAATCTTTAGTTCCACCTGCGGGACGCAAGCCCTGGATATCTGGTGGGAAGGCGATACTTTCAGCGCCGGCGGATTTAAGGGGATAAGAACTCTGGATGTATCCGGCACATTAAACCCGGCCGCCAGGAAACTGGTGCTTTATGTGGTCAACCGCAGTTCCCAAAAAGAAATGGAAACACGGATCAAACTGGATGAAGGCCTTTTCAGAGGGCCAGCCCAGGTTTATACCGTCAACGGGCCGGATATCAAGTCCGGGAATAGCTTTGAAAAACCTGACCTGGTAGTATCTAAAGAAACCCGCCTGAATCTGGATGGGACGTCTTTTACGTATTCGTTTGAACCCCATTCTTTCACGGCTCTGGTCTGCACTTTAAATTGACGACGGGAGGTCCGAAAAATGGCATTTGAAATGATCTGGCGTGACGCCATACCCCCGCAACAGGGCGGTTATCCCGGGTTTAACCCGCGCACTTTAAAGGATAAGGGCCTTAGTATTGAATACGATCAAGCCGTGGTTATGCGGGATGGCAAAAAGATATATGTTGACAGTTTTCGTCCCGACCGCGAGGGCCGTTTCCCGGTCATCATCGCCTGGGGTCCCTACGGCAAACACGGGCGGTTATTCAATGGTGATATGGTCAACTGTGGACAGGAACACCAGGTATTCAGCCGGCACGCCATCTACGAAGGGCCTGACCCGGCTTACTGGTGTAAAAACGGTTATGTGGTATTGAACCCGGATCCCCGCGGACTCTGGAATTCCGAAGGCGATGTTAGTTTAATGAGCCGGCAGGAAGCGGAGGATTGCTATGACCTGATTGAGTGGGCCGGGACACAGAGCTGGAGCAACGGCAAAGTGGGTATGCTGGGCGTCTCATATCTGGCCTGGACTCAGTGGAGAGTGGCATCACTTAATCCGCCCCATCTGGCGGCGATCTGCCCCTGGGAAGGAGTAAGTGATTTTTACCGCGAGTTTGCTTTTCACGGGGGTATTCCGGAAACCTGGTTCTATCCGATTTTCCAGGTCAATTGCAGCTTCTCACGGGGCCGAGTGGAAAACCTGCTGGAGCTGCAGAAGAAACACCCGCTTTATGATGAATACTGGGAAAGCAAAAATGCTGACCTCAGCAAAATCACTGTTCCGGCCCTGATCACAGCCAGTTGGACTGATCACGGATTGCATAACCGGGGCACTTTCGAAGGCTTTAAAAAGATTGCCTCCAGGGAAAAATACTTCTTCGTGCACGGCCGTAAAAAATGGCAGAATTTCTTCGAACCGGTGAGTGTGGAACGTCAGCGCCAGTTTTTCAATCGCTTTTTGAAAGGTATAGCTAACGAGGTAAAAAACTGGCCGGCAGTCACCCTTGAAATCCGGGAGAGGTACTATGTTGGAAAAACCCGCACCGAAAGGGAGTTTCCAATAGCCCGCACGCGCTACACCCCTCTCTACCTGGATGCCGCCCGCGGGCGGTTGACCGATGCTCCCGGTGATGTCAAATCCCATATCAGTTATGGTGTGGAAGATATCAACGATAAGACGCAAAACGCCCGATTTGAATATGAATTCGAGCAGGATACCGAATTGACCGGCTATATGAAACTAAAGCTGTGGGTAGAAGCCCGCGGCAGCGATGACATGGACCTCTTTGTGGCCGTGGAAAAAATTGACCGGGCCGGTTATATAGTGCAATTCCCTTATTTTGGCAATCATGACGACGGCGGGGTTGCCCTCGGCTGGCTGAGAGTGTCCCACCGTGAGCTGGATGAAGCCAAATCCAGCGCTTTTCAGCCGGTACATAAACACCGCCAGGAAATCAAACTGCAGGCGGGTGAAATTGTCCCGGTCGAAATTGAGCTGTGGCCGTCCGGTACATTGTTTGAAAAAGGTGAAAAACTGCGCTTGATCGTGCAGGGCAGTGATATTCATGCCCATCCGGAAGGCGGCCATACCATGCAGCACAGGGCTACCGTCAACAAAGGTCTGCATGTCATTTACAGCGGGGGTCGGTATGATTCTCATCTTTTGGTGCCGGTGATACCGGAGCAATAAGCGGTTATTAAGGAGAGTCCGGGTAAAATGATACAGGTGACGCCTGAGATTGCGATCGATGAGAGTGAAATGAAGCTCGATTTTGTGCGCTCGTCCGGCCCCGGGGGGCAGAATGTCAATAAGGTTTCAAGCGCGGTTGAGCTTCGTTTTGATGTCAGGAATTCGCCCTCTCTACCGGAAGAGGTACGTCAGCGTTTGCTGAAACTGGCCCACAAGCGAATCACGGAAAACGGTATTCTGGTCATTGACGCACGCCGTTTTCGCTCCCAACTGGCAAACCGGCAGGACGCACTGGAACGTTGTCTGGAGTTGGTCCGCCGCGCCTCCCTTAAACCTGAAGTCCGCCGTCCAACCCGGCCGACCAGAGCCTCCCGTGAGCGCCGGCTTGAGGTCAAACGCAACCGTTCCACCACCAAGCGCCTGCGCGGCCGGATCAATGAAGAAGGCGAATAGCCGGCCGCTGTTTTAAGCCGGTGAGTTGTCTATCTGGAGCCCTGACTCCAGAGTTTGCCGCCCCTCGGCCGGATCCTTCAGCCTCGCCACTCGAGGCTTCCAGGATGACAGGAAAGGGAATCCATCCCCCACGTTGTCTTTCTGGAGCCCCGAGAACACCTTAACCCCAGATCGGGGCGAAGAATCTGGCGGGGAGGGGGCCCCTAAACCGCCATGCATCCGAAGTTTGCCGCCCCTCCGCCGGATCCTTCAGCCTCGCCCTTCGAGGCTTCCAGGATGACAACGGAAAGAGGCCTACGGCATGACAACGAAAAGGGGCCTCCGGCATGACAGCCGGCGACAAAAGAAGGGAGCCCCGCCGGATTGGCGGGGCTCCCTTTTAAGCTTTGTCTAATCTATCCTTACGGAGAGACTATACCTTGCGGGTGCGGACGATCAAGACGATTACCGCTACCAGCAGGATGGCGCCGATGATGATCACAACCCAGGCCCAGCCGGGTGTGCCGACAGGTTCAGCCGGAAGCTGGGTGAAGGTGGGAGTAGGTACGATCACCGTAGCTTGCGGTACAGTTATCACCGGGGTCGGATTAACCACGGTCACAATGGGAGTGGGTTGAGGAGCGGGTGTGGTTACCGGAGGCGGAGTTACCACCGGAGCAGGAGCCACGATATTGAAGGTGCTGACCAGCCAGGAGCCGGCCAGGGTTCCAGCCATGGCTCTGACTCTCCAGTAGTAAGTGCCGGGAGCCAGTTTGACCGGAGTATTGTAAACGTTGGTGCGAATGCCGATCTCGCTGTCCACCACAGTGGAGAAATCGGCTCTGTCAGACAGGGTGAATTCATAATGAGTAGCCTGTTCAACCGGGGTCCACTGGAAGGCCGGAGAAGTGACGGTGGTGGTGCTGCCGGGGGCCGGAGCTGCAACCGCCAGAGCGGTGCCGAACTCGGTTACACGGGTGGTGAAAAGCACCGGGGCTGACCAGTTGCTGACCAGCGGGGTGGCCACTCTAACGCGCAGATACAGGTTAGTGCCGGCTGGGAATACATTCGCCGCAAGTCTTGCAGTAACGCTTGGAGTATTAAAAGTTGGTTGGAAGCCGACTGCAGGGTCGATATCAATTGTAGAAGCCGGGGCGAAAGTGGTATCGTAGGCGACCTGCCAATCGTAGGTGTGGCCAGCAGGCCAGTTGGCTACATAGGCGGCAACAGTAAAAGCAACAGCACTACCTGCCGCAAAGGACTGATTAGCAGTGGGAGTGGTGATAACGGGCGCGGCGGTCATGGCATCGATAAAGTTGACCAGGCGGAAGTTAATGGGATTGCCAGGGACGGCGCCGAAGTTATCCACAACCATGACCAGGGCGTTGTTGGCGCCTTCAGCATAATCTTCTACCTGGGAAATTGATCGAAGAAGAGGCCAAACCAACGCAGGACTGTCAAAACCTGTGCCGATGGTAGCGTTGATGGGAGCGGGAGCGGCCGGGCCGAGGACGCGGAAAACACCGTCCATACCAGCCAGACCGGCGGCGTATAGTTCACCCCTGGCTCCGAAGACCATGTCGTTGATAGCACCAAGGGGGGCAGGGGCACCAACAGCTCCCCAGGCCGGGCTGGTGCCAACGGTGAATCTCTGAAGGATAGCAACGGCCGGTGAAGCGGCGTAAATAACACGGTTGGTAGCATAGCCGGGATCAGTGGTGACGATGATGGGGTTGCCGACCGAGACGGCTGCACCCACCGCGGTGAAGTTCAGGGCGTCATCGGTGGAGCGCAAAACAGTACCAACGCCGGTGCCGATGAAGATTTCACCACCAGCCAGAGCGATGGAAGTGACTGCGGGGGTAGCGGCTGAGACCAGGAAACGGCCCGACTTGTAAACGGCGGTGGCGTAACCCACATAGTAGGTGGTGCCGTCAACCGCGGCGAAAGCGGTGGGCGGAGTACCGGGATTACCTACG
>DATIKD010000053.1:0-9083 GCA_035477965.1 Dehalococcoidales bacterium
TAGAGGACACTTAATAACCTCGAAAACTGAAGTTTAAAAAGGATTTAGCCAGGCGCATAACAGGCGGCCAGATGCATAAAGGCAATAGTCTATACTTTACTATCAACCCGTTGAGAATTCTGGAGGATTATCCCGGCGGCAACCTGGATACTGTTAGTATCAGATCTTTTTAAAAACATTGTTCGGCGATATGTTTAAGAATTTGATACAACCTGTTTTATCCTGGCAAAAGACCGGGGCTGGCCGGACAAAAGCCGCCAGTACCCATCATGACCAACGGATTGAACGAATAAAATAGGGGAATTTTCTCAGTCTGTGTCTTTTATAACAAAGGGGGGTACTTAACCGGAAGCCCAGTCACGAAATCTGTGATCCATTGGCGTCAATAACGGCCTTGAGCCCTTAAACTTTAATCAAAACAGGGATAATTACCGGCTTGCGGCGAACTTTTTCATAGAAGAAATTACTGAGGTTGTCTTTTACCATCATGGAAACAACACTCCATTCCAAAAGTTGTTTTTCATGATTAAGAATCTGGACAAGGTAATCTTTGCTCTGTTCTATGAGTTCCTGAGCTTCTCGAGTATCCACAAAACCGCGGGAGACCAGTTCCGGCCTTCCAGCTAAAATACCGGTCTCTTTATATACGGCAATCACCACCATGGCAATTCCGTCACGGGATATAACCCGGCGGTCATGCAATACGGAATTATCAACATCGCCCACGCTTAAACCGTCCACATAGACATGTCCCGCACTGGTTTTCCCGGCAATCCTGGCAGAAGTGGCATTTATCTCCAGTATATGACCATCTTCCAGCAGCAAAATATTGGATTTGGGAATGCCCACTGCCTCACCCAGCTTGGCATGCAAAGTCAAATGACGGTATTCACCGTGCAGAGGCATAAAAAAGCGCGGTTTAACCAGATTCAATAATAATTTTAGTTCTTCCTGACTGGCATGACCATGAACATGCACCTGTGCCAGCCGGTCGTAAATGACATGAGCCCCGCGCTTAAATAAAGTATCCACAGTCCGGTTTACCAGGGCCTCATTACCCGGTATGGGTGTAGCTGAAAGAATTACCGTATCACCTTTTTGCACATGCACCTGGCTGTGGTTCTGATTGGCCATCCTTACCAGTGCGGACGTAGGCTCACCCTGACTGCCGGTAGTGATAAAAACAACTTTATTAGGAGGCAAGCCGCGCGCTTCTTCCAACTTGCCCAGTACATTATCGGGAGCATTCAGGTAACCCAGCTCAACGGCCATTTTAATATTTTCATTCATGCTCCGTCCAACAATAAAACACCGCCTTCCGTATTTTACCGCCGCATCGATCACCTGCTGGATACGGGATATCAGGGAGGCAAAAGTGGTTACAATCACGCGCCCCTGGGCGTTTGACATGATGCGTTCGAAGGTTTCTCCCACTACTCTTTCGGAGGGAGTGTAGCCGGGTAGTTCGGCATAGGTAGAATCAGCCATTAATAAAAGGACACCCTGAGTACCAAGTTGTGAAAGCCTGGAAAGGTCTGTGGGCTTGCCGTCCACCGGAGTGTAATCCAGCTTAAAATCACCACTGTGTACTACTGTGCCGACCGGAGTATATACTATTATTCCGGCCGCATCCGGTATACTATGGCAAACATGAAAAAATTCGATCTTAAATTTACCCAGAGATACCTGCACACCAGGAATGATGGTCTTTTGACAGGTGGAGCCGGGTATTTTCCCTTCTTTAAGCTTTACGGATATCAGACCCTGGGTCAATCGAGTAGCATAAATGGGAATATTGCCGCCGATTTGGTTCAGAATGAAAGGCAGAGCTCCAATGTGATCTTCATGGCCATGGGTAATTACCATCGCTCTGATTTTATCTTTTTTGTCGGCCAGATAACTGATATCCGGGATTACCATATCTACGCCCAGCATGTCTTCGCCGGGGAACATTAATCCGCAGTCTATGATGATGATATCGTCCTCATACTCCAATATCATCATATTTTTACCTATTTCGTTCAAGCCGCCCAGAGGAATTATTCTAAGTTTGGATTTGCTCATACACTCCTAAAACATTTTTAGTTGAGTTGGATTTTCTACCGGGTCCGGTTTGGGGACCGCCTGTAGTTCATTTAAGATAACCGGAAGTTTTAACATATCCTGTTCAATTTCATATTTGAGGTTGGCCTGATGCAATGCGGCGGCCGGATGATACATAGCAAAATACACCACCCCGTCCTTTTTAAAATATGTCCCATGTATCTTGCTGATTGCACTGTTTGGAAAATAGCGGGCCATAGAATGACGGCCCAGTGTTACTATGATTTTGGGTTTAGTAATAGCAATTTGCCGGTCGAGAAAGTGGCTGCAGGCGGATATTTCATCGGGTAAGGGATCCCGGTTATTGGGAGGGCGGTGTTTGACTACATTAGCGATATAAACATCACTGCGCCGTAGTCCAATCAGTGCAAACATCTGGTCCAAAAACTTGCCTGCGGCGCCTACAAAAGGACGCCCCAACTGGTCTTCATTCCAACCCGGCCCTTCGCCTATGAACATGATTTGGGCATTTTCAGGTCCTTCACCCGGGACCGGATTGGTGGCAGTTTTATACAGATCACAGCGTCTACAAACCGCCACATCCCTGTAAAGCTCTGTTAAATCCGACATTAAATACCAATTCCCTTTATTCCAGGGTACACAAATTCATATTAACAAATCAGATATGTAAAATCAATGGAATCCGAATTCAAGCGAATCATCCAAACGTGGCTTTAAATAAGTCACGGCTCTTTGGGGCCCTGTCCCCACCGGATTCTGCGCCCCGACCAGTGGTAAATAGTCCGTCAGGACGCCGATTTAACCAGGTTTATCCTGGGGTCACCAAATGAGGCAGGTCGAAGCTCAATAAAAACCAGGTTTTGGTTGAGAATTCGGGGGCAGGAGAGTGCGCAGTGAACAACAGCGCACTCTCTCAGTTTACTGTTAAGTATTTCTGGGAGGAAATATCTGGGCTCCCGGCAGTATTGCCTTCTTGAGGAAGGCATTAAGTGTATCGATGTCACGGCCTTGCGGCATTAACATTTTACGGCTATCCGGAACAAGTATTATATAATCCTCTCTCCGCATACCTTCAAGCAGTCCTGCAGCCTGCTGTTCCGAGGTCATGAAAAAGGGCAATTTGGAAAACTGCTCGTCTCTTTGCCTCATTTCTTTCTGTTGCTCCGGAGTCCCTACAAAGCGCGAATTACGGCTTATTTCAGTAGCCACTGCGCCCGGGACCAGGCAGGATACTTTGACTCCCATCGGCCCCAGATAGCCATATAAACACTCTGATAATCCCAGGATACCGGCTTTCGTGGTAATATACGGAATATTTAGTTTTTCGGCTGTAAATCCCAGCGCTTGAATTGTGGATACGTTGACTATATAACCACTTTTTCTTGCCATGAAATGCGGCAGAAAGGCCATAACATTCCGGACATAACCAAGGAGATTAGTGTTTACGATAAAATTCCAATCTTCCATCTTCACATTTTCCAGCAGTCCGCGCACACCCACAGCCGCATTATTGATCAGAATATCTATGTTACCGAAGGCTTCGAGCGCAATATCTTTCATCTTGAAGACATCTTCATCTTTTGACACATCGCACTTTACCACAATAGCCCGCTGGCCTAACGATTCTATTTCCTTTTTAACCAACTCCATGTTCGGTACATTGCGTGATGCCAGGACAATATCAACCCCCTCTTTGGCCAAAGCGATGGCTACGCCTTTGCCGATACCTCCAGACGATCCTGTCACAACAGCAGTTTTCCCTTTGAAATCCATAAAACTCTCCTTAATATTTTAACTTTTAGTCTTTTAGTTCATTGACCAGAATTGACCCAAAATTAAAGGCTTAGGGGAAACTGTACCTTCTTTGGACGGCCACACAGTGAAAAACAAGGTGTCATGCCGGAGGCCTCGAAAAGCGAGGCCGAAGCATCTTTAGGAGGGGTACAATCCCCAGTAATAACCTTTTATTACCGGAATGGAAGAATTTATTAAGTTGTCAATCATTCTGTGCATAATTTGGACAGCAGCGAATGGCAACAGGAACTTGCGACGAGGAAGTTGCGGAGACGGATTTCAACCTTGCTGTTCAACCCTGGTTTTAATAAGCTCGGCCACAATACTTACCGCAATCTCTTCCGGAGTCTCACCACCAATGGGAATACCAATAGGCGAATACACTTTAGCCAGGACTTCCTGACTTACTCCCTGAGCGATCAAGGCGCTGTAAATAACCTCCCTTTTCCGGCGGCTGCTAATCATACCGATATATCCAGCTTTAGTCTTTATGGCTTGCTCCAGGACTACACGATCAAACCGATGTCCACGGGTAACAATGACAACATAAGAATCGGAATCAAGCTCAAGCCCTTCCATAGCCCTGTCAAAATCCGTGATCACCCTGACTTGAGATGCATCCGGAAAACGTGCAGCACAAGCAAATTCGGGCCGGTCATCTATAACTACAACGCGGAATCCCACCAGTGCCGCCAAATGCGCCGTGGGCACCGCCACGTGTCCAGCTCCGAAGCAATACAGGGTTTTAAACTTACGGATAGGGTCTATTATCACCTGATTTTCATTTATGTTAAATATTGAAACATTTGAGGTCAATTTTGCTTCGTTTTTTAAACCTTCTACCTCCGGTTGGGTTAACTGGCAAGAGCTAAAACAAAATTTATCTTTGAATAGAATGGTGTGGCCTGCTGTACCTTCATCCTGACCCGCCCCCTGGAGGTGTGTGAGAAAGTAAAAGTCACGACCCGAAAGAACAGTCTCTCCCCACTTTTTAAAAAATTCCTGGTTTTCAACTGTAGCAGGGATAAAATCCAGAAATAACTGCGTTTTTCCACCGCAAATCATCCCCCTGGCGTTGGAGTCCTTACCGTCAAGGTAAAAATCCATGAACCTCGAACAGCCAGAGGTGATAACAGCCCCGGACTCTTTGATGACAGTAGCTTCCAACAAACTTCCACCAACCGTACCAAAGCTGTTTCCCAAAGAGTCAATCACCATTTTAGATCCACTGTGACGCGGGCCCGATCCATCCATCGTGATCAAGGTTGCCAGCACGCAGGAAGTGCCTTTCTCAAGTAGACCCACTAAAACTTTGGCGATATTTTCATTATCATTCATCTTGTTAATCAGTCCTCGAAATACTGGTTGAATTTAGCATCAAATCTGGTTATGGGTTGTCGTTTCAATCCCTAACACAGAAATCCCGCATTACAAAATTGGCCAAACGGGGCGAGGAAAATCAGAGCGGCCGGGTTTAAGTTTTCGGTATCCTCTTATTTTACCATTCAGTACTGTTTTCTGGCACTATAAATTGATTGACAATTTCTTACTTCACCAAAGTAGGCAGTGCTAGCTGCAGAATTTGCATGTTAACTGGCATAATATTCTTCAGAAACTGCTTTGATGCCGTGAGCTGTCAATATCTCCATGGCCTTTAAATAGACACTTTCCATTATTGCCCAACAGCGTTGATCGACCGAGACCGGTGTATTTGCTTCTCTGATAGCCATGCAGTCAATACCCTGATAACCGAATCCGTAGGAATACCAGAACCATCGTACCAATTCAGTCAACATTGCCTTTTGATTAAGGTTTCTATCTTCCCTATCCTCGCCTTTCCCGGTGAAAAGGGAAATAAGGCAGCAACCGCCGGTTAGAGAACCGCAAGTGCAACTGCCCTCGCCGCACCCTCCGGCCAAACCACCCACTGCACGCACCAGATCGGGCACATTTTTACCTTTGATATCCAACCCCATGATGACTATGATCTGACTGCAATCATAACCCATCTGAGCCAGTTGCATCATGCGGCTTCTTATTTCATCCATTCGAATATTCCGTACGTTTTAATGAAGGCCGCCTCTGGCTCAGGATCTCCAACAGAGAGGGCGGCCTTCTAGAAATTTAGACGGAGATATGTCCGATATGCCAGCTATTTTTTCTGTTTTAAACCCGCCTTGATCTTTTCGGGAGTGGCCGGTATACTATAAATCCTGACTCCGCAAGCATTATAGATAGCATTGGTTACGGCCGGTGCTGTCGAAACCATAGTCATTTCACCGATACCGGTTGAGCCCAGTGTTCCATTATCACGGTAAGTCTCGCGGGAGATCAAATCGACTTCCACAGAATCACCAATGGTGGGGAACTTGAATGTGTGCCAATCTTTTGTCTGACCGTGGATGTACTCTTCTCGCAGGGCATATCCGATCCCTTGATCCATACCGCCTTCCAGTTGCCCTTCCAGGTTTTGTGGATTAATGATACGGCCGGCATCTACAGCCGTAGTCATCTTGATGACTTTCACCTGGCCGCTTTCCAGATTCACCTCTACTTCGGCAATCTGGATATTCAACACCTGCGTAATAAAAGAGTCTCCCTGGCCAGTCTTGGGATCAAGATGTCCGGACCCCGGTATTTCTCTTACACCTTCATAGCGGACCGGTTTCCCGGCTTTCTTGAGTCCATCATAAGTTCTGGTTCCGGTTTCGCTCATTGCAGATTTTAACTTTTCTACAGCATTAGCCAGCGCCCCTCCGCCGATAATAGTCATGCGGCTACCAGCGGATGGCCCCATACCCACAGTTTTATCCGTATCACGGGTGTACAGATGGACTTTTTCAATGGGCAGATCCAGCATATGGGCTGCGATCTGGGCTAACATGGAATCGTTCCCCTCTCCGGGATCCGCGCAGGCTGCATAAACCGTGATACTATTATCCGGATTTACTTCAACAGCTACCCGACCAGGTGTGTCACCGGCTTCTGCGATACCAAAGGCATGGCAGCCAATTCCAACTCCTCTTTTGATCTTGCTGTTTTGCGCGTTAAATTCACGGATTTCTTCTTTAATTTTTTCATACTTCGGTCTAATAGCATCAAACAACTCTGGGAATGGATATTGGATAATTGTCGCTCCGGTTGAACGGGCCTGTCCGGGTTTCATCAAATTCATCTTGCGGAATTCCAGCGCATCGATACCATATTTTTCCGCCAGCATATCCATGGCAGATTCCAGGGCAAAGGCCACCTGAGGGGGACCGGCTCCCCGGGCTGCTCCCCCGCTGGCGTTGTTGGTATAAGCCAGTTTGCAGAAAGCGTCAATATTCTCGATATAATATGCTCCATTCAACATATGGAAAGCGCGGGTTGGAATGATGGGGCCCAGCAGAAAGTAGGCGCCCTTATCCACTGTGAACTCATTGTAGAAAGCAGTCAAGCGTCCTTCTTTATCCGCTCCTAATTTCACCTTCATGGAAAAAGGATGCCGCTTGGAGCTAATCCACATGGATTCTGTGAGACTGGGAATATAGCGAATGGGCCGCTTAAAATGCATCGCGGCCGCGGCCGCCAGCCCTTCGGAAGAAATGGTGGCCTTGATACCGAATTGTCCGCCCACGAAAGGCTCTATGTAGCGGATGTTTTTCGCGCCAACCGCTTCCTTAATCATAGCCGCATGCAGGTGGATATTGATACTGCGGCCGATTACGAACAACGTCTCATCATCGCCCTGGCCTTCCAGGTAAGCCAAACAAACCTCCGGTTCCAGAGGAGCCTGATGATTCATCTGAGTTGTAAATTTGGCGTCTACAACAAATTTTGACTTCTTTAACGCTTTACCGGCATCTCCCCTGATTTGAGGCTGAGTGTAGCAAAGATTAGGTGAATGCTTGTGTATCTGATATGCGCCGGCAGCTAATGATTCTTCAGGCGTCATCATGACAGGCAACGGTTCATATTCGACTTTTACGGCTGCGGCCGCGGCTCGTGCCTGATCTCGTGTTTCGGCGGCCACAATGGCAACAGGGTCACCATAAGTTCTGACCACATCTTCACACAGTACCGGCTGATCCGGAGCAAAAAGACGCAAACGATTGGTACCCTTGATATCATCCGCTAAAATTATTCCGGCTACACCCGGCATGCTCTTGGCCGCCGAAGTATTAATGGACTTAATTTTGGCATGGTGCTCAGTACTATGCACAACCGCCATTTCAAGAGGGTTTTTCAGCTTGATATCGGCCGCAAACTGCGCTGAACCGCAAGATTTGGCCATGGCGGAAGGCCGAGGATGAGATACCCCCAGCATACCTTTTTTCATACCGCTGCGGACTTTCGCAGGGGTGGTCTCTTTTCTGATAAAGCGTCCGGCCAGTCGGACGGCATCGATGATCTTGGTATAACCCGTACACCGGCAAAGGTTGCGGGCGAGGGCTTTTTTGATTTCAGGGACAGAAGGATTGGGATTCTCGTCCAGAAGAACTTTGGTTGCCATGATCATTCCGGGGGTGCAAAAACCGCACTGGATTGCCCCACTCAGCACATAGGCTTCCTGGATAAGGTGAGGATTCCGGGGTGTACCCAATCCCTCTACTGTAATGATATTCGCCCCTTCCAAATCGACTGCTTTCTTCAGGCATGAAAGCACAGCTTTGCTGTCCACTACCACCGTGCAGGCCCCACACTGGCCTTTGCGGTCGCAGGACTGTTTGGCTCCGGTTAGCCCCAAGTCTTCTCTCAAGATGTCAAGCAACACCTTCCCCGGCTCAACCTTAAACTGTCTTTTAACACCGTTAATGGTCATGTTTACTGTTTTCACTTTATTATCCCCTTAAAATAATTTCTCGACTCAATTACAGAATTTAAATCTAAAACTAAGGAAATAAGCAGGTAAAAGACCTTAACCAATGTTTATATTGTACTAATTTATTTAACACATTTAAACTAATATAACACCCGCAAATCCAATTGTCAACGGAATAATTCCGTCCGGAAAAAGGCTCCGTTCGATTTCTAAACCAGTCAGGTCAGGAACCGGTATATCTGTTAAGTCCCCTTTTTACCAGTTCTAAAACTTTTTCCGCCTTTTTTGCAAAGTCCGCATCCGTTACACCTAAGACCTCAGCTAATGCGGCCGGTGTGATCGCTTTCACTTCATCCACAGTTTTTCCACGGGTTGCAGAGCAAAGGATTTCAAAAACTACGTTCGCGGTAGGATCGCAGGT
>DATIKD010000054.1:0-6631 GCA_035477965.1 Dehalococcoidales bacterium
GGCCTTCATCGGTATCCACGATGGTAGTTGTTCCGTTTTCTTTGCGAATTGTCACGGGCACGACGTAATCCTTGAACTTGCCGGCTTGCCAGGCTGCCACTGCTTTCTGATGACTGCCCAGTGCCCAGCGGTCGCACTCCTGGCGGGAGATATTCAGTTCACTGGCGGCGGCCTCTGCCCAGGTGACATTGGAGACCATATCCCCAAATCGCTCGGCCGGGACGTGCATCGGACGGGAGCGCTGGATACGGTCATAGATGGTGAAGCCATTCAATGCTTGACTGCCGTGTCCCCTGGGTGAATCGGGGTAGGTAATTCCGGCACCCCGGCCTATGCCCCATTTGATATTGCCGGGGATGTAAAACTCGGCGCTGCTCATGTTTTCCACACCGCCGGTGACAACTATTTGTGAATTACCGGTCTGGATTTGCATGGCTCCGATGACCAGGGCGTCCATACCTGAGTTGCAGCGCCGGTCAACGGTCATTCCCGGTACGGTGGCCGGCCAGCCGGCCTGAAGCAAGCCGCGGCGCGCGATATTAACATATTCGCCGCTCTGGTAACACTGCCCGAAGATGACATCATTCACCTCTTCCGGCCGTATGCCCGCTTTTTCAGCGGCCGCGTTTAAAACCAGGGCCGTCATTTCGTACGCCGGGACATCTTTTAAAGCCCCCAGATAGCTGCCGATGGGCGTTCGTACTGCGCTGACCACTGCAACCTGATCCATGAACTGACACCTTTTTTTAAGACTCAAACCAGGAATAAACTAGGAATATTTTACACCAGCCGCTAACCCGATAGCAATTTTGGGCATTGACCTGATCAAAACAAGGCCTGGCCTTTTAGGCCAGGCCTTGTTTTGATCAGGAGTTCTTCCTTGTCCATGGGCCTGATATTTACCGGACTGTAACGGCATTGTTACGGATATTTCACCGGTGCGGGATAAATATTTACTCTAAGTTTACCCGGCAGGCGTATGATTCAGATAGAAGGCCAAAAACCGCAGAAGGTCAAGCGGAAGGGTCGATTAAAATGAGAAGCTGGATTGAAAAAATAAAAGGACTGGGCAGATGGTTCGCTCGTGGGCAGATGGGCTTCACTGCTATGCAAACTGCGGTGGGATTAACCGCCTCGGTAGTAGCGGGGGGCTCAATAGCCACTGCGGTGGCAACGACAGGCACTGAGAGCGCCGGCCAAATCGACCAGGCAATCACTTCCACGATTGAAAACCTTTACGGCACTTTCATGATTAAGAGCGATGTGACCGGCCAGGCCAGTACTACCGGAGCCAGGGGCGCAACGGGTCAGATTGTTTTCAATGTGGGGTTGGTTCTGGATGACGGCCGGATGGATTTCACACCGCCCGCCGCCGATCCTAATAATAACGGGCTGGCGGGGCCGGACAGTTCCAATTCCATAATTATTTCCTACCGGGATGCCAACCAGCGGGTGGATAACCTGTACTGGACGGTCAGGCCGCTGGGCCGTAACAACGGCGATTATGTTCTTGAAGGCGGAGAACTCTTTCAAATCATGATTGGCAACTCCACGCCCGGGGAGAAAGGGGGCAATCTGGTAAACGCCCTGAATCCGGTCCTTTCCACCAACACGCGTTTTGTATTGGAAATCATGCACGCCAAATCTCCCGGCTTCACGTTTGAATATACCACCCCGGGCTCACTCTCCAAAATCTTCACACTGCGTTAAAACGACCTGGGCAGAAGGGAGTCTGAGCCCAATTGATCTGTCCGCACGTTTGGCTCTCCAGCCAAACAGTCCCTCTCAATTGTTCAGCGATTTTGTCACTCCCTCAACCAGAATTGTTAAGCCGGCACCGCAGTTAATGGGAATAAGAATTATCCGGCATGGATGCAATTTCTTGCAATTTCGGGCTAGAGCAATTTCAGGCTGATTGTCCGAATTCACCCGGTCATGCTACACTTAAACTGGTGAGAATACTGATTTCCAATGATGACGGTATCTATTCAGATGGCATCTGGGCGCTGGCGCGGGAAATAGGCCGTGTAGCAGAAGTGATGATTGTTGCCCCGGACCGCGAACAGAGCGCGGTGGGTACGGCGGTCAGCTTGCGCAAACCCCTGCGGGTCCAGCAGATCGTACCGCTTTTTGGGAACACTCCGGCCTTTTCGGTGGAGGGGACTCCCTCAGACAGCGTGATAGTGGGCCTGGGCAAGATCGCTCCGGCGAAAATCGACATGGTGGTCTCCGGTATCAACCAGGGCACCAACCTGGGCGAAGATGTCTTGATTTCCGGGACGGTGGGGGCGGCTCTGGCGGCTTATCTGCGCGGGTTTCCGGCCATGGCTGTTTCCTGCCCTCGCGATCGCTGGAGTGAAACCTATTTGAACAGCGTAGCCCGTTTCACCGCCCGGTTGGCCAGGCGTGTACAGGAGGCCAAACTGCCGGTGATCACCTTCCTGAATGTCAATTTTCCAGATGTGGAAATCTCTGAAATAAAGGGTGTCAAAGTAGCCGGACTGGCTCATCGCAGTCATGTCAACAGCGTGGAAGAGGGGCATGACGGCAAAAAGACTTACTACCTGCTGACACGGGCAGAATTAAGCCGCAACGTGGCCCGCCAGAGCGACATCGGCCAGGCTTTGCAGGGCAATATCACGGTTACTCCGCTGAACCTCTTTTTGAATGACCGGCTGTCGCCCACAAGGCTGGAGAATGTACTGGAGGGGCTGCTGGAAGAGTTCCGGCGAGAAGACGCCCTGAAGTAGTCCGTTTGAACAGTCTGGAAGTAGTTTTTACCCGCAACCGCCTCATCGTTTTTCGCAATAACAGTGGCGTATTCCAGGACGACCGGGCAGGCGGCCCAGCCAATAACCTGTCACCTTCATATCTGATTTTTTACCTCCCGGTGAAATCAATATCCCAGTTTCTTGTTGACGATGTTATGCAGTCTTTTTCCGCCCAGGTAGCGTACCAGATTTTCGCAAAAAATGGCGGCGGCTTTTTCCATATAGTCATCGGTTGCCCCAGAAATATGGGGAGTGATGATGACGCCGGGCATCTCCCACAGCGGACTCTCGGCCGGCAGAGGTTCCTTCTGCAAGGTATCCAGTCCGGCTCCGGCCAGGCGTTTCTCTTTCAAAGCCTGCACCAGTGCTTCTTCATCCATTGTTCCGCCGCGGCCGATGTTGACCAGAAAGGCGGTGGGTTTCATCTGCCGCAGCTCAGCCTGGCCGATAATTTTGGCGGTTTCGCGGGTGAAAGGCAAGCAATTGACGATATAGTCGCTTTCCGCCAGCAGGCTGTTCATTTGCTCGGGCGGATAGACGCTGTCCACATCGCGGGCTTTGCCAACTCCGCGAGCGTGGCGGCGGGTGGCTACCACTTTCATTCCGAAGGCTTTGCCCAGATGAGCGATGCGGCGGCCGATGTTGCCCAGCCCCAGGATACCCAGTGTTTTACCTTCCAGAATAGATGTGGCGTATCTTTCCCATTTCCTGGCACTCTGTTGGCGGCCGGCCATTCCCATTTGTTTGGCATGATTCAGTATCAATGCAAAAACCAGTTCGCTGATGGGCACGGCATGCATGCCGCTGACATTGGTCAGAGTGACGCGGGAGGCGGCGATGTCCGGAGTGAGGGTGCGGTCAACTCCGGCTGAGACGGTCTGTACCCATTTCAATTCAGGGGCGCGAGCCACCACGCCGCGGGGGAAGGAAAACCCAAAAAGGATTTCCGCTTCGGCCAGCAGAGTGTCAAGCTGGGCTTCTTTTTGGGGATCCGGCGGTTCATTGAGGGGCGGGAAGTGGGGCATCAGGGGTGAGGCGTCAATCACATTCAGTCGCGGGCTAACCGCTTTGATTTTAGCCATTATAGAATTCGGCAGGGGAATAAGGGTCAGCACGTTTATTCTTTTCATTGTTTCTCCTTCTCAGGCATAATAATAACTTGTCCGACCGCACCAGACTTAGCGGTCAACGCCCGGTCTTCCAGCCGTTTTATGAATCTTTCTCTTTCAACAGCTTGAGGGTAAGCTGGCTGTAGCTGGAAATGACCCGTTTGAGTTCCCTCAGTTTCCGGCGTATTTCAGGGTTGGTATCTTCGGCTTCATACAGGTCATTGACCAGTCCGGAATCAAATTTCAAGACCAGCGGCCACAGTCCGGCCGGCTCCAGGAGGGCCTTGACTCCGGCGGCTTCAAAGCCGGTCTTTTCCACCGTTCTAAAGGAAAGAGCGTGTTCGCTCCCGTAAAGGCGTTTGTATTTATTTAAAACGCAAAACTCGATTATTTGCACTCTGAGCTTTTCTATTTGAGCTTCAAGGTCCTTTTTTTGAGCCTGCAAATCAGCGTATTGCTCCACCACTTCACCTGCCTGGCGGCCGGTTAAAATGCGGGCGGCGGGAGAGTCCGGCGCTTCCGGAGGGGCAAACTTATGCTTAAAATAGGGGCAGTACTCCGGAAAGTCGCAATAGGGGCAAAGATTATTCTCCTGCGGATCAAATTCCCTGTTCAAAATACCCTGCGCCACATCAAGAATCATCTGCCAGGCTTCCTCCAGCCTCTCGGACGGGCGGCCGGGGCAACTGACCGGTGTATTGCTTCTCAGGTGATAAAGAGTCAGTTTTTTGACTGGAATTTTCCACATGGATTCCACAGCCAGTTGATAAAAAGTCAGTTGCAAATCCTGTTCCAGGTCATCCAGGGTGAAGAGGTTTTGATTGGTCTTGTAGTCCATGATGGCCAGGCCGCCTTCAATTTTATCTATGCGGTCAATTTTCCCGCCCAGGAAAATACCTTCATCTACTTTTATCCTGAACTGTTTTTCAATTGCCAGCGGCATCTTGAAGACGGGAAAATTCAGGTTCCAGAAATCCCTCAGCAACTGGCGGCCGTACTGGCGGTAATGCTCTTCCTGTTCAGGTGATTCATAGCCTTCCGAGCGCCAGGTTTGTTCATAAAACTGGAGCAGTTTATCCAGGGAGGGCGGCGGGGGAACGGATACTTTAAAAAAGTACTCGGCGCACTGGTGAATAACGTCACCAAAGCTGAAATAGTAACGCTCTTTGGTGGGCAGATTTTCAATATACTGGAGTTTGTACCAGAGGGGACAGGTACGGTAGCGGTTCACCTGGGTATAGCTTAAGGGCTTCATACTTGACCTCCGGTGACAATCGGCTTTTCAGTAATTTTATAACGTTTGCCAAGCTTTTGCCACAATCCGCACCTGGCTAAAACTGGGGGAACCCCTTACAAGGACTCTCCTTAAAGGAGAGTCCTTAAAGGAGAGTCCTTGTAAGGATCTCTGGACTTGAAAGTATGGGCACTTCTTCTATACGATTGAGATATGGATGATATTTCATTTCTGGTAGCTCTGTCAGGCGGGTTTTTATCGATTTTTTCGCCCTGCGTATTGCCCATGATACCGGTTTATTTGGCCAGCCTGGCCGGCCCGGAAATTTTTGAGAAAGGGCTAACCGGCCGCCGCCTCACTATTTTCTGGCATGGGCTGGGTTTTATTGCCGGGTTTTCCATAGTATTTGTCGGACTAGGAACTCTGGCGGGGCTGACCGGCCTGGTCATCAGTTCTTATTCAGGGACGGTGCGCTGGCTTTCCGGCGGGCTGATGATTGTTTTTGGAGTCTTCATGCTGGCCGCACCGCATATCCCGTGGCTGAACTACGAAAAGAGGCTGGCGCCTACCACGGGCCGGGCTACTGGCTATCTGCGGTCAATTTTACTGGGCATTATTTTCGCGCTGGCCTGGACGCCCTGTGTGGGCCCGGTCCTGGGAGGCATTCTGGCTCTGGCTTTGAGTTCCGAATCGGTCTGGCAAGGGACTTATCTGCTGGCTTTTTACAGCCTGGGACTGGCGGTGCCTTTCATAATTATCGGACTGGCTTTTCAGTTTGTTCAGCCGGTAGTGGAGTGGATAAAACGTTTTTCCAGGTACGTTTACATGGTCAGCGGCGCACTGCTGATCGGAATCGGGATACTGATTTTGTTGAACAGACTGGTCCTTTTCAACTGGTAATATCTCAATGTGGAAGGAAGTATGATAGTTAAAAAATTATCGGTCAGTCTGGCTCTGGTGCTGGTTCTTTCACTGCTTTTTGCGGGCTGTACCGGGACCCAGCAGAGCGGTCAATCCGGCAATCCGGCGCCGGATTTCAGTTTGAAAAGCGCTACCGGGGAGACTGTCTCGCTGAGCAGTTTGCGAGGCCGGGTGGTTCTGATAAATTTCTGGTCCACCACCTGTCAGCCCTGCGTCCAGGAGATGCCCCATTTTGAAGAATTACATCAGGAATGGCAAAACCGTAATGATGTGAAGATGCTGATGATCAATACGGGTGAATCTGCCGCGGTAGTGAAAAACTTTCTGGACAGCCGCAATTTAACTTTCACCGTTCTGCTGGATGAAGGGGTAAAAATCGCTCAAAAATATAAAGTCCGCTATACCCCCACCACGCTGATAGTGGATAAAAACGGGATTATCCGGCAAAGCGTGGCAGGAGCCTTCAGGAATAAAGCGGCCATAGAAAAATTTGCCGCCCCATACCTGGCAGAATAAAGAATAAAAGTCACTCTTGTCCAAAATAAGTTATAAGAACAAAGCTAAACCAGGCACGAGGAAAATAAGGAAGGCCTGAA
>DATIKD010000055.1:0-5728 GCA_035477965.1 Dehalococcoidales bacterium
TAATTCTGCCCACCACCACGATACCGTCTGCCTCCACGGCTGTCGTTGCCAGGTGCACCGCTTTACCGGAATCAGTAAAACCAATGGGTTGGGTTTCCATACTGGCCAGAATGGGACAATCCATTTCAGTCTCGGTAATCCCGTAAGTGGCCAGAATTTCCAATTGTCCTTGAGAGGTGGCGCCGCCGTGGCTGCCCATGCTGGGGACGATAAACGGGCGCCCTCCCATCCTTTTTATCTCGTTTATCACAGTTTTGGTTATCAGAGAGATATTGGCGATCCCCCGGCTGCCGGCAGTAACCGCTATCCTCTGCCCTGGTTTAATTCTTTCAAGAGTGCCGCGGCGTTCCAGCCGGCTTTTAGTTTCGGCTTCAATGGACTTTATATTATAAGCATCAAACTTTTGCCGGATAAGGCCCATTTTGGGCAGCGGCTGACGGCTGACAATGGCTGCCACCGGGCCGTCAGGCCGGATAAATTTACTTCCAGTTTTGAAATCAGGCATGCCCGTTTCTCCATTTGAGAAAAAATATTCCGAGCGCATACACGAAATCACTACTATACCGCTCGCTCCTAATACTATAGCAAAACCCGGCTAACTTAACTATTTGGATCTGGCCCGGGTTTGGTAATATTCTTCATCCACAATCTTGAAACGCGGCGGTTGATGCGTAATGTACAACGGGGTCTCCCAACCTACATCTTCATCCTTAACTATCTGCCGGAATTAGAAGGAAGCCTGAACTGGCAACTTTTCGACGGACTTTGTTATAATACAGCGATACCGGCATATTTAATTGATATTGGGTGGGGAGAAAAGCCCGGTAAAGAAAAAAGGGAGTAATCTTTAATGAAAGTTATCAAACAATTCGAATATAAGCCTGCGGATGTAGTTGGGGGCTATACCGACCGGATATTAAGGGTGGATATGGGTACCCGAGAAATTAAAATTCAGCAATTGCCGGCGGATTTTAAAACGAAATACACGGGGGGCCGGGGTTATGCCATCAAGTTGATCTGGGATGAAACCCGGGCGGAAACCCGCTATGACAGCCCGGAAAATATTTTGATTATGGCCAACGGCCCGCTGGGAAATGAACCGGGATTCCCCGGCACAGGTAAATTCATTGCTGGTACCATTTCTCCACTGACGGATACTTTCATTGATTCTAACGTGGGCGGACATTTTGGTCCGCTGTTGAAACTGGCTGGTTTTGATGCGCTGGCCATTTCCGGCAAATCAGACGAAGACTTGATCCTGATTATTGATGCGGATGCCGGATCCGTCAGCCTGACAGCGGTCGATAAAGACAGTCAACCTGATGAGGGGGCTCTTTCTTTTGGTGAGAAACTTCTAAAAGAAGCCGGAAAGGGTATTTTCAGTGATAATTTGGCGGCTGTAGTGGCGGGTGAAGGGGCGGTTAATGCCCGCTTTGGTATCCTCAACAGCCTTTACTATGATCGGCGGCGAAACCGCATCCGCTCCAAACAGGCGGGACGGGGCGGCACTGGCACAGTGATGCGGGCCAAAGGCTTGAGCGGGGTGGTGGTCAAATCAAGCCGCCCGAAAGCCAACGGCAATAATGCCATTGATAAAAATCTGGTCAGAGAGGCCGGAACCAAACTAAAAGATACGATCAACAAGTATGACCCGGTTCAGCTTAATCTGGAAGCCTGGGGTACCACCGGACTGTCTGAATATATGAACAAATTCCATATCTTGCCCATTAATAACTATCAATACGGTCAGAGTCCGGCTGCCCCGGGAATCTTCGCGGGCGTATTTCTAGACAAATACTTCAGTAAAAAGATGCCGGACGGCTGTTATTACGGGTGTAATCTGGCCTGTGCCAAGGGAGTGGAAAACTTTGTCCTGCAGGGTGGACCGCGGGCCGGAAAGACCGTCAGCGTGGACGGACCGGAATATGAAACTGTGGGGGCGGTCACCAATATGGGGATCTTTGACCCTCAGTTCGTTCTGGAATATAACTGGTATTGTGACGAATACAGCCTGGACACTATCTCGACCGGAGTGGTAATCGGTTTCTTTATGGAATGTTTTGAGCGTGGTTATCTGTCAACCGAGGATACTGGCTATGAATTGCGATTCGGTAATATTGAATCAGTGGAAAAAATCCTGCGCGAAATTGTGCACGGAAGGGGATTTGGAAAAATTGCTGGACAGGGCATAGCCCGCGGCAAGAAATGGGTGGCTCAGAAATACGCCGCTCGCACAGGAGTTTCAGAGGAATCTGTCCTGCTAGAAATTAACAAGTTTGCCATGGAAGCCAAAGGACTGGAATTTTCCATGTATGTCACCAAAGAATCGCTGGCTCAGCAAGGCGGTTATGGTTTTTCTCTAAAAGGCCCTCAGCATGATGAGGCCTGGCTGATATTCATCGATCAGGTACATAAAGAACTGCCGACATTCGAATTGAAAGCCAGCGCTTTGAAATGGTTCCCCCTGATACGGACCTGGTTTAATGCTACCGGTCTTTGCAAACTACCCTGGATTGATGTCCGCAATCCGGAAGCAGCCAAAACGTCGGAACCGGCCAAGAACATCCCTTCTCTGGCTTACTATGTTGACTATCTCAACGGTACCACCGGCAGTAAAAAGACACTGCAGGATGTCCTGGATGATTCGGAAAGGCTTCAGCTTTTGCAGAAGCTGATTAATTTACGGCAGGGGAAGGGTACCCGCTCCAGCGATCAAATTCCCTGGAGGGCTGTCGGCCCGGTTTACATGAACGAATACCACGCTCGCACAGAATATTATGAAGAGTGGTTAAAGCAGAATTTGAAAGGCGCCGCTCTGCCGCCAACCGATGAAGAAAGGCATAAGCTGCTGATGAAAAAAAGGCTGGAGGCTTTTTCCGAACTCTGTGATCATGTTTATGCCCGCAAAGGTTATAATTCGGAAGCTGTACCCAGGCGTGAAACCGTGAAAAAATTCGATTTGCTGGATGAACAAGCTGACCGGCTTCTGTCCAGATTTGGTGAATAACGGATGGATGTCTTTATCGAACTTTTTGGATTGCCAAAGGAAATAATAAAAAGCGAAAGAATCAGTCTGCCTCTGACCGGAGGTATGGTAGTAAGGGATGCTTTTAGCTATCTTAAAAACAGATATCCCGCTGTTCCGCTGGAACAGGCTCCTTTTCTGGTAACGGTAAACTCAGAAATTGCATCTATGGACAGTCTTCTCAAGGCTGGAGATACAGTCTGTTTTCTGCCGCATATCGGCGGCGGGTAACTCAAAAACAAATTCCTTGTAATGGCTTTAAACTGGCTGGCTATTGCCAGAAAAAAGAGCAGGGCATGCAGATAGTAGAATTACGGGCTTCTGACGGGGATAGAATACTTCAGGCGGCTGAATTGCTGGTTGAGGGCTTTAGAGGACTCTCACCCGCCTGGCCTGACCTGGAAGCTGGTCTGAAAGAAGTGAGAGAATCTCTAGGGCCAGACCGTATTTGCTGCGCGGCTATTGATGCCCAGGGTATTGTTCAGGGCTGGATTGGCGGAATCCGGCAATATGATGGTAATGTCTGGGAACTTCATCCGCTGGTGGTCAGGCAGGATTTCAGGCGACGTGGAATTGGCAGAAGCCTGGTGAAGGCGCTGGAAGGAAGAGTTAAGCGGCAGGGCGGCGGGTCCATTTTCCTGGGCACGGATGACGAATACAACGCAACCTCCCTATCCAACGTTGATCTTTATACTGATACTTTTGAGAAAATAAAAAACATTAAAAATCTGCGCAATCATCCCTTTGAGTTTTATCAGAAGCTGGGTTTCAGCATTGTGGGCGTAGTGCCGGATGCCAACGGCCCGGGCAAACCGGATATTATTATGGCAAAAAAATTGGCCGGATAGAAAACCGTTGAGCTTATTTTACTCCGACCGAGTTGTACCGGCGGGCATGGCCCAGATCAGATTCAATTAGCGGAGCGGTTCTATCCGTTAATCATAAATTAACCCGAACGGTCTGCGATTTCCTCCAGCTTTTCTTCGATGAACAACTGGGCTTTAAGCAAATCGGTGGCATCCGGACGGTAACGGATATCGCCGTGGAAGGTCTTCGGCATGGGGTCATCCACATATTTGCCCGGACAGGTGAATTGGCCAATAAACTGGAAGCCGATGTGCTCCATTTCCAGAGCCAGCAATTGAACGGCAGGTTCAGCCTCTTTGGGACCAAACTCATAGCCGCCGTAAGTGATGAAAACAACTCCTTTGGGTGCCGCCGGACTAAGGATTATTTTTTTGTGTTTTTGCCGGAGGTCAACGGGTTGGGGTGGTTCGTGGATGGGTTCGGTAATGTAGGGAATGGTCTCGTCCCGGTGGCGCAATGACAAACGGGGGTCCATTCCGGTCCGGAATCCTCTCAGCATATTCAGGACTTCATTGTAGGGAAGGTGAGCCCTCAACCCGGAACCGACGCAGAGAAAATCATAACCGGTGACATCATAAGGCGGTCTTAGAATATCGTCCGCATTTTTTCGAACTTTAAACAGGTCGCACTGCCAGCCGTGTTTTTCGAAGGTTTCCTTGAATCTTAAAGCCACTTTTTCGGTGTTGCCGCTGAAAGAAGTATAGGCGATTAAACATTTTTTAAGCATTTACTTACCTCTTTTTTAGTTAGCCGGATGGGGATGAGGGAAAATATCCGACTGTTATATTATTGATGGCCGGATTTAGCCCGGATATTCCCAGTATATTCTGATTGAAGAAAGAAATCCAAGGCCCTGATCGCCCGTCAATTTTTTATAGAAAGCTTTAAAATCAGGTGTTTTTGCAGTTTTTACCCTGTCTATGCTAATATCTGTGAAACAGTTAACGGATACCGGCATCCGCAAAAAGTACTGGAACCGATCCCCATGCGGATAGCCCGAACTCTCCATACCAGGGATTTTGAAAGAAAAAGCTTTTAAGAGAAATAGATTTTCAACCGCTAACAGACTAAAATACAAGAGAAAACCAAAAGCTGGAAGGAGTAAAGTATGAAAATTACCAAAATAGAGTGTATTCCGGTCTCGTTGAAATTCGCCAAACCCATGATAATGGCTATCGGTTCGATACCCTGCGCTGATACTGTCGTTTTAAAAATTTATACCGATGCCGGTATTACCGGTATCTCTGAATCAGGTGATACTTCGGTCTGGTATATGGGTGACAGTCAGGATTCCATTATGCACCTGATCAACAAAGTATTTGGGCCTCAAATCCTGCTGGGTGAAGACCCTTTTAAAATAGAAAAAATAGTTTCTCGCATGGATAAGGCGGTCAAGCTGAATCAACATGCCAAGTCTGTGGTAGACTACGCCCTGCATGATATCAAGGGCAAAGCGCTCAATACTCCGGTCTATAATTTGCTGGGGGGTCTTTCCACCGAAAAAATCCCGCTCTGCTATGTGATGTCATCAGACACTCCGGAACAGGTAGCGGCGGATGGTGTCAAATTGTTGAAAACCGGCTTCCGCAGTTTGAAGTTGAAAGTCGGCGCCCGCAGTCTGGAGGAGGATGTTAATCTAGTGGCCGCTTTGAGGGATGCGGTGGGCAGTAAAGCCCGTATCATGATTGATGTTAACGGCGGCTGGCACTACAATCAGGCACTGCGCACTCTCAAAGCTATGGAGAAATTTGATCTCTTTCTGTGTGAACAACCCGTGCCGCGCTGGGATTTTGAGGGACTGGCTCGTCTGCGCCGTAAAGTCAACATACCAATTTT
>DATIKD010000056.1:0-19690 GCA_035477965.1 Dehalococcoidales bacterium
GTTTTAAAACCTGTTCGTTTTTTAGAAAATGGGGTGGAATGCGTAATTCACCTATGCCTTTCAAGCCGTGTTCGGCGCAATACTCAATTTCACGAATGGCATCCTGGGGTGAATCCAGCGGAATGGCGCCAAAACCTTCCAGTCTATCCCGATAATTTTTTACTGATTGTATGATGTAATCATTGGTCTGGCGGCATATCTGTGAGGACTCCCAGTGTAGATTATGAATGATCGATTTTTCGATATTTTGTTTGTCCATATTCAGAACCAGTTCCTCAACAGTGACCATTTTAGCCTGAGAATAACTGTACATTGATTGAAAAACAGGATCAAGCTTGAGGTATTTCTCCCGATTCAGGATAATTTCAGGACTGAATATATGACAATGAAAATCGATAATCATGGTTTGAATTATAACAGAGAGACCATTTTTAATCTAAAATATTAGGAAAAGATAACCCGGAAAACAGCAGCATAAATTGTATAAATATGTTAACAATCGGCTAATAATTATACATCAAATGTTCTGACAGATTGATTTTAAGAGATTGCTCACATATAATTAGGCAGGGTGAAAGAGAAATGCATATAGTATGTTGTATTAAACAGGTACCTGACACAACTCAGGTAAAAATAGATCCGGTAACTAACACGCTGATAAGGGCCGGCGTCGCATCCATTACCAATCCTTATGATCTGGTGGGAGTGGAAGCAGCTATCAAACTGAAGGAAAAATACGGCGGAAAAGTCTCCGTGATTACCATGGGAATACCTGCGGCCAAAGTCCAACTCAGGGAATGTTTGTCTCTGGGAGCGACCCAGGCAGTTCTTATTTCAGACCGGTTTCTGGCCGGGGCGGATACATTGGCTACCAGTCTGACACTGTCCTCGGCCATTCTAAAACTGCATGCCGATGACCCGGTGCAGATTGTCATTTGCGGTAAACAGGCGATAGACGGCGATACTGCCCAGGTTGGTCCCGGAATCGCTACCCGTTTGGGTTTTACACAGTTGACCTATGTTTCAGAAATCATTTCGTTGGATAAAGAGAAAGGCCTGATAACTGTCCGGCGGGAAATCGAAGGTGGAAGCCAGGTTGTGGAAGCCAAACTGCCGGTATTGTTAACGGTCGAACTGGAACTGGGTGCTCCTCGTTATGCATCATTGCCGGGTTTAGTCAGGGCTATTCGAGAAAAAATCGAAACCTGGACCGCCAAAGAAATAGAAACTCCGCCCGAAATAGTGGGTTTAAAGGGTTCACCCACCTCTGTCAGAACTATTTTTGCGCCTCCACCACGGAAAGGCGGTCCAGTCTTTGAGAGTTCATCAGGTTTAGAAAAAGCAGTTGATAGTCTGTTAAACGAACTATTTGAGAAAGAATCTTTATTAGTGCAGGAAATAATCAAAGTAGATGGTAAGGTAGAACATGCCAAAGAACAGTAAAGGGCGCGAAGTCGCTGAGATAATAAGGAAAAAGTGTTCCGGGTGCCACGCCTGTATTGGCGAATGTCCGGTAGATGCCATAGATATCGTAGATAGTGTGGTTTTTATTGAGCCCGAAAAATGCATAGGGTGCGGCAAATGTGTGCCGGTCTGTCCGACTGACTCTATATTATTTAACAAGCCTTTGAAAAAGGTATCGGAAGCAGTGCCAACTAAATCTACCAGCGGCATTTCTGAATATAAAGGTGTTGCAGTTTACATTGAGGCAAGAGGGAATGTTGCCGCCGATGTTTCCTGGGAATTGGTGGGTAAAGCTCGGGAACTGGCCGCTAAACTGGATACTCAAGTATATGGCTTCGTGCTTGGACAGAATGTTGCCAATATTGCCCATGAAGCTGTCTATTACGGCTGCGATAAGGTTTATCTCATGGAGAGCCCGTTGCTGCAGACCTATTTTTCTCGAGTTTACGGTAAAGCCCTGACACAACTAACCAATGAAGTTAAACCCGGCATTATGCTCGTTGGCGCAACTTCACTGGGCAGAGACCTTGCCAGCGTAGTGGCGACCCATTTAAAAACCGGTTTGACCGCCGATTGTACGGGTCTGGATATAGACCCCAATGAGAAACTACTATTAATGACGCGGCCTACCTTTGGTGGTAATATCATGGCCACCATTCTTTGCCGCAATCATCGCCCTCAAATGAGCACTGTGCGACCCAAGGTGATGAGAATGCCGTCTAGAGATTTGACGCGCAAGGGTGAAATAATCGAAGTTAAATTCAATGGCAAGGTTGAAGAGGTGCCGCGCATTATAGAGACAATAACGCTGGACCCTTCCAGTATAATTGACATAACGCATTCTCCGGTTCTGGTTGTAATAGGAAAAGGAGCCTGTGACAGCCGCGATTTTTCCATGTTTGAAGAATTAGCCGGATTATTAAATGGTACAATTGCCTGTTCAAGACCCCTGGTTGAAGCCGGAATCCTGCCCTATGCTCGGCAAGTCGGCCAGACTGGTAAAACTGTAGCCCCTAAACTGTATATCGGAATCGGTGTATCAGGCGCGGTTCAGCATCTGGTGGGCATGCAGAGCTCGGAAAAGGTAATAGCCATTAACGCAGACCGCAATGCGGCTATGGTAAAGGTTGCTGATTACTCATTAGTGGGTGAATATCAAAAGGTGGTGCCTGAATTAATCAGGGGGCTAAAAGCCAGGACCGCTAATTTCCAATTCCAGGGGGCAAAATAATGAACGAAGCCTTTGAAGTTATTGTTGTTGGCGGTGGTCCGGCTGGTATCTCAGCCGCCTGTGTCCTGGCTGACGCGGGAATTAAAACGGTAGTTATTGAGAGAGGCGAATCTCCAGGTGCTAAAAACACCTCCGGCGGCGTATTATATGGATACAATTTAGCTCAAATCCTGCCGGATTACATAAAAAGAGGCTGCCCGGTTGAGCGCAATATTGTGGAATCAAGGATTTGGTATTTATCCAAAACAGCCGGGTATAGCATCGGCTATCGTGACTCTATTTTTGCAGCGGAAAGAAAACATAACGTCTTTACCGTGGGACGGGCCAGATTCGACCGCTGGTTTGCTACTCAGGCAAAACAAAAGGGTTGTTTAATCATACCCGGTACGACGGTTATTGACTTGCTCAGAGACGCTGACGGTAAAGTTTCCGGAGTGGCGACAAATCGACAGGATGGTGAAATAAGAGCTAAGGTTGTCCTCCTGGCAGATGGCATTAATTCTGCGCTGGCTGCTAAAACCGGTTTTCGTAAAGACGTTCATCCTGAACATGTTGCGCTGGCCGTGAAAGAGACCATTGAATTGGATCCTCAGATAATCGAACAGCGATTTGCCGTTTCTTCCGAAGACGGCGTAACTACTGAAGTCCTGGGAGAAATGAGCGGCGGCATGGACGGCGTCGCTATTATTTACACTAACAAAAGCTCCATTTCGATCGCGGTAGGGGCTAACCTGGCCCAGTTTGCCAAAACGAAAATTAAACCCTACGAACTGCTGGAAGCCTATAAGCAGCATCCCATGGTTTCTCCTTTGATCGCTGGCGGGAAACCGATAGAATATACTGCTCACTGGCTCTCAGAGGGTGGATATGATACTATTCCACAACTGGTTGGTGACGGTTACCTGATTACCGGCGATTCCGCCATGTTGTTTAACGCCCTGCATCGGGAAGGCCACAACCTGGCCATGGCTTCTGGGAAAATGGCAGCTGAAGCTATCCAGGAAGCTGTCAAAGCAGGTGATTTTACACGCAACGGTCTGTCTTCTTATGTTCGCAAAATGCAGGAATCCTTTGTGATGAAAGATATGAAAAAATACCGGAGATTCGGTAGTTTCTTGTTTGGAACCCCACAGGTTTTCAATGAGTTGCCGCAGGTAGCTCAATTTGCCGCCAGGGAGATGTTAACGGTTGACGGAGTTCATAAAAAACAGAAACAAAAGCTCATAATGGCAGAAATAAGACGAAAAGTGGGGTTGCTTAATATTGCCAGAATTGCCTTGCGCGGTTTTAGAGCGGTAAGATAACCGACGGTATGAAAGGCATCTGTAGACGTGGTTGTTTTAGAAAACTGAAGAGGAAGAACGTTGATAGTTAAAATTGAAGACAAATTATATTTGGATCGTTTTAAAGTGGATGAAGAGAGCCACTTAAAAATCATAGATAACGAGATTTGCCGGAAAAAGTGCCCTGAACAACCCTGTCTCTATTTTTGTCCGGCCTATGTTTATCGTATTGAAGGTGACCGGATTTCTGTCAACCATGAAGGTTGTCTGGAATGCGGGTCCTGCCGGGTAGCCTGTCCTAATTTAAATATAGATTGGAAATTCCCCAAAGGGGGCTACGGTATTTGTCATAAATTCGGGTAGTATTGGCTAAGGCGAATAAAAAAGGGCTGTCGCGACAGCCCTTTTTTATTTTTGATCGGATTTCTGGGAACCAGGATCAGGTTTAGAAACTTGAGTATATTCGTTTTCCGTTTGAGTTTCAGCCGGAAGCGGTGGCGAGTTTACGGTTAACTGTTCTGGCTGAGGCTGGACGGCAGAGTTGTTTTCGCCCTGTTCTACTAATTCAGGCGAAGCGATAGAACGCTTTCTTTTGAAGGATACATGAATTCCGAAATAGTATAAATCCAGGAGGAATGCCAGAAAGGAGCAAATCATAATAAAGATGATAATCACCCGGATGCCGGTATTGATGCCCGTAATGTTGAATTCAAAGGGAAATAGAAAGTACATAAACCAGAAAGCGTTCACGACAGCCGCACTAATAAGTGTTTGAACCAGGTAGAAAAACCAAACCGGACGATACAACAAAAGGATAAAATTACCCACAATGGCCAAACCAAAGACGATATTGAGAGACCACAGGCAGGATATCAGCGCCGGTTCATTTAACTGCGTAATACCCATATAGCGCAGATTATTTACAACGTATAAAAGAATGATAAAAACCGCCAGACTGGCAAAGTAGGAACCTTTTCCCGGGACTCTGGGTGCTGCGAACGCATATTTGAACAGTTTTCTCAACATATTGATTACTCGAAACGTAGACTTATTATAACAGGTTAGGATGGCTGGGTTAAACTTATTTTAAACCAAAACAAAATACTGTTAAGAGAAGAGTCATAAAGAGCCAGCGGTTTCTTAAGAGATGGTGAATTACCCCTGGTTAAGCCGGTTCAGCTTTTCAAAGACTGAAGGAAAGTGGGAGAGTTCACTATTCGGCAGCACAAGGGCGGCTCGATAGTTTTCAATATAATTGAGGTTGGCGTTTAGTTCGACATCAGTCATCATGTTGGCGACCGAACGAGAATCATTCAGCAATTCGGTAGAATAAGTGACGAGCCGGGCTCCGGTCAATGAACCATTGCCGATGAATACGAAGCGTTCCCTGGGTACGTCCGGTAAAAGACCGATCGTTATAGCATTTTCCAGATCAAAGCTGTTACTTAAACAGCCGGCAAGTATATACAATTCAAAATCCCGGATAGCCAGGTCTACACTGCGAGCCAGAGAGCAGGCAGAGGCGTAAATAGCGGCTTTGGTTTTAATTATGTTTTCGATGTCTTTTTCGGTTATTACGATGTCCTGCTTGCCGGCTGATTTAGAGGCTTTTACCAGGACATATTCAAAACCGTCTGAGGTCTGGCGAATACGCGGGGAGACAATTGCCGGGTTAAATTTCCCGTTTTTACTAATGACTCCAGATAATAACAGCGCCGCGGTGGCACTGATCAAACCGGTGCCGCAAATTCCGGACGGAGGAGCATCATCAACTGTTTTGACAGAGGGTTCCAGTTTTGAATCGAGGCTGACATCTTTAATCGCGCCCGGCATGGGCGGCATGCCGTCTTTAATTCCGATGCCCTCAAAAAAGGGACGGGCGTAGCACGCTGCAGAAACCATCCATTCCGAGTTGCCCAGAACTATCTCACTGCTGGCGCCAATATCCAGATACAGAGTCAATTTTTTCCTCTGTTGCATTCCGGAGGCTATAACTCCGGCCGTGATATCTCCGCCAACGAAGCTGGAAACATTTGGAAAAGAAAACACATAAACATGATCAGGAACATTAATGCCTAACCGCGCAGCCTTCACCATGGGAATAAAATTAGCTAGCGGCACGTAAGGCTCCTGCAGGATATATGAAGGATCGAAACCGACCAGCAGATGCTGCATAGTGGTATTGGCTGCCGTTGAGATGTAGGAAATAGCAGACCGTTCGATATTAGCTTTGGTAAGAAGATTGTCTATGGCTTCATTAATCGAGTCTGACAGTTCATTTTGAAGTATTTCCAACCCGCCGGTAGTTTGAGAAAAAGCCACGCGTTTCAGACAATATGGACCATGTTCTCTCTGGCGGTTTGAAACCATTGTTTCCGACAAAATCCGGCCTCGCACTAAATCCAGTAACTGGGCACAGATGAAGTTGGTGCCAATATCTATCGCCAGAGCATACAATTGTCCACGGGTGTCACCGGGTTCAATATTAGTTATTCTATAAGTTAAGTGATCCTGTCCGGGAGGTCTGTCCGAAATAGCTACCATTGTAACAGTTATTTGCCAGGCTTTAGCCCGCAAAGCTCCGGGTAATTTGTGCAAAACATCAAAATCAATCGGCCAGTCCGGTAAATTATAAGACCGCCGCAAAGCATACATTACTCTGAAATAATCAGTGGAATTATCTTTTGGGTTGGCAGGAGGCAAGCTCAACAGGTATTTCTTTACAGGTGGGTTATATTTCCAACCCGCCGCCGAGGCGCCGGAAGCGCGGCTGCGTTCTCGTGCTCTTACTGTCCGGTCTACTCTGGATTCAATCGGGACATTGACCATCAGGTCCGAAATTACCTGACACTGGCATGCCTGCCGTATGCCGCGATCATACTCATCCTGGGTAATTTTTTCGGTGCGAATGCTTTTGACTGATCCGCTTTCAATCTTGACTTTACAGGTGGTGCAAACACCCATACCGTCGCAGGAGGCACTAATATGCGCTCCTGCTGCCAGAGCAGCCGAAAGCAAATTAGTGCCCCTATCGACTATTATTTCCAGATTATCGGGTTCAAAGTGAATTTTACACTTGTCAACTGACATAAGCACATCCGGAAATATTTTATCCTGTTATTCAACATCATGCAATCCGGTAACTTTACCGGTGACTACATCCACATCTACCTTTCTGAAATTGGGATCAGAACCGGTGCCGGGCATCATGGTTATTTCTCCGGCCATGGGGCAAAGGAACTGGGCACCGGAATAGATCAGGATATCGCGAATCGGTAAAACCCAACCTTTGGGCACACCTTTCAAATTGGGGTCGTGGCTGAGAGAAAGGTGAGATTTGACCATCATGGTTGCATACTCATCAAACTTTGGATCTTTTTCGAAATTCTTGGCTTTAGCTTCAGCTTCAGGAGACCATCTGACGCCATCCGCTCCGTACACCACTCTGGCAATTTTATCTACGCGATCTCGCAGTTTCATTTCTTTCGGATAAAGGAATTTGAAATCATTAGGCTCTTTACAGGCATCCATAACCGCATCGGCTAATTCCAGCGCACCATCACCGCCTTTGGCAAAATGTTGAGATTCAGCGGCGCGAGCACCGGCTGCCTCAGCCGCCTTTTTGACCAGAGCGACTTCTGCATCCGTATCTTTGGGGAACCGGTTGATACAGACCACCGGGTTAATGCCGGCGGTGCGGATGACCTTGATATGATGCAGCATGTTCTCCAGACCTTTTTCTACCAGTCCCAGGTTTTCCTTATTATATTCCAACGGAATATCCACGCCCGGGGTGACTTTCGGGCCTCCTCCATGCATCTTTAAAGCGCGAACGGAAGTAGTGAGGACTGACACATGGGGTTTGAGTCCGCTGTAACGACATTTAACATTCCAGAATTTCTCAAAACCGATATCAGCGGCAAACCCGCTTTCGGTGACATGATAATCAAACATTTTCAAGCCCATGCGGTCGGCGATAATAGATGACTGACCGACAGCGATATTGGCAAAGGGGCCGGCATGTACCATGCAGGGCTGATATTCAGCAGTGCTGCAGAGAGTAGGATTGATGGTGTTGCGCATAAAGGCGGTTACTGCGCCATCTACACCCAGGTCTTTAGTCGTGACAGGTTTGCCCTGTTTGTTGTAGGCAACGGTTATCTCACCAATCCTCTTACGCATATCAGCCAGGTCATTCACGATGGACAGGATAGCCATCAACTCGGAACTGACAGCCACAGCGAAACCGGTTTGCATTAAAAAGCCGTCCATCTTCCCACCCAGGCCCATGACAATATTACGCAAGCCTTGAGCGCAAAAATCAATTACCCATTTCATTTCAATTCGAGTAGGATCGATATCCAGACGGGGCATTCCGCTCAGCCTCATGAGCTGTTCATCATTATAGTTACGTTCATGCTGCATGCGGGCATTTAATGCCACCATGATCAGGTTATGACCATTCATTATATCGTTGATATCACCGGTTAATCCCAGAGAAAACTCAGTCATGGGAATAAGCAGAGCGTTACCCGCGCCGGCAGCCGAACCTTTAATATTCATGGTAGGGGCGCCCGAAGGTTGACGCAGACAACCACCCACATTTTGTTTGCGTTTTCCCAAACCCTCCATCAGGCCCAGTGAAGTGGTGCTTTTACCTTCTCCCAGGGGAGTAGGAGTGATTGCGGTGACTTCAATATACTTTCCATCCGGTCTGCTTTGGAGACGGTTCATAATTTTGATGAAGTCCAGTTTGGCAATTCTGCCGTAGGGCATAACCTCATCTTTTTTGAGATTAAGTTTTTCTCGCCATTCATCCGGAGTAGGCATGTTGGCTTCCGCCAGGTCAGAAATTTGCCATTGCTTATACTTTGCCACATCGTAAGCCATATAAACCCTCCTGAAAAATATTTATTCTATCTATATCTAAGTTGAATAACAATTTATTGGTTTAACTATATAATAAATTTACACCATCGTAAAATACTTAAAAGATAATCCATATTGATAATAATCAAACGTGATTTGTCAGTTTTAAGAGTCCGGTTGTTTCATTGCGATTGTACACTTCCATGAAAGAGTTTTCAGCTAATCGTAATATTAAAGCATCATATATAAGAATTTCTTTTCTATGATAAACTGTAAAACAATTTGACTGACAAATAGACAACTGGAATATTTATCTTATATTATTAGTCTTGATTAGTTGGGACTCTATTAGTGATAAAATATTTATTATGTTCGTTTAATGTATATTCAGGATATGGCGCAATTTAGCCGAACCGGAAATCAACCCTCATCAACGTGCACTGGATACAGGCTTTATTTCGCCGGAATAATTTTACTTTTATTAGCTAAATGCCTTTGGTTCAAATTCCGAGTTTTGTGATTATAACAAACAAACTGGCTTTGACGCTTAATTATAAAATAAATATCAAACCATGTACATAAAAGGAGAAAAACGGTTTCTGCCGAAAAAAGCATATATGAAAAATAGACGAGTAGTGGTTACGGGTATAGGACTTTTAACTCCTTTAGCGATTGGTATAGAAAATAACTGGAACTCACTGGTAGCCGGAGAATCAGGAATCAGCCGCATAACCAGTTTTGATGCCAGTGGTGACAGAACTCAGATAGCCGGCGAAGTAAAAGGTTTTGATCCCCAGGAATTTATCGAAAAAAAAGTAGCCAGAAGGGTAAGCCGGTTTATACAGTTAGCCCTGGCTGCAGCCAGGATGGCACTGAAAGATTCTGGACTTGTAATAAGTGAGGACAATGCTGAAAGAATCGGAACTGCGGTTGCCAGTGCCGTGGGCGGGATAGATAGCTTTGAAAAAAATCATAATCTGGTAATTCAGAATAAAAGAGATCGAGTTTCACCTTTTTTTATTCCCAGCTATATATGCAATCTGGGAGCTGGCGAAGTAGCCATAGCGTTTGGGTTAAAGGGTCCTTTGATGTGCTCGGTTACGGCCTGTGCCGCCGGTACGCACTCGATAGGGGAAGCTTTCAGGACTATTCAATATGGGGATGCGGATGTGATGCTGGCAGGGGGAGCAGAGGCACAATTAACCCGGACATTATTTGCCGGACTGGATGCCTTGCATGTGTTATCTACCCGCAATCATGAACCTGCTAAAGCTTCCAGACCATTCGAAAAAAACCGGGATGGGTTTGTAATCAGTGAGGGGAGCGGGATTTTGGTGCTAGAAGAGTTAGAGTTTGCCCGGTCCCGCGGTGCGCGTATTTATGCGGAAATCCTGGGTTATGGGAGTAATTGTGATGCTTACCATATCACTTCACCCCATGCCGAAGGGACAGGCGCTGCGGGTTGCATGCAAAAAGCCATTAAAGATGCGGGTCTGACGGAAAATGAAATTGACTGCATTAATGCTCACGGGACGTCCACAATATCCAATGATTTGACTGAAACCAGAGCGATAAAACGTGTGTTCGGTGACAGAGCCTTCAGGATTCCTGTTTCGGCTAACAAATCTATGCTGGGTCACCTCTGGGGTGCCGCCGGAGCTGTGGAAGCGGCCATCAGCGTTTTAACTCTCGCCAGGAATGTCATACCACCAACCATAAATTATGAGGTAGCTGATCCGGAATGCAACCTTGACTATGTACCTGACAAAGCCCGGAATCAAAGTGTTAATTACGTATTATCCAACTCGTTTGGTTTTGGCGGCACCAACGCTTGTTTGGTGTTCGGTCGTTATTCTTAAAGGACGTGCTTTTAACAGTTGAAATGCCTCATTGGGTTTGTTAAGATAAATTAACCCAAAACGGTGGGTATTCCGGAAGTACAATTATACTGGGAGGGGTAGGAAATGGGTGAGAGACATGACCTGCTTAAGAGCAACATTGATTCACTGCTTTTATGCCTGGTTAGAGATCAGGCTATGTATGGTTATCAGATTATAAAAGAATTGGAAAAGCGCAGCCAGGGTTATTTTAAATTTAAAGAAGGGACTCTCTATCCGGCTTTGCACCGCCTGGAAAAAAATGGGTGGATTAGTGGCAATTGGCAGGTATTACAAAACGGACAACCGAGAAAATATTACAAGATAACCGAAAAAGGTCTTGAAACTCTGGCGGAAAAACAAAGCGGCTGGGTTGAATTCTATAATGCCATGAATATGATCATCAGAGCTGACAGTTAAGGTTTATTTTTCAAAAAGTAAAACCATGAACATGGAGAATAATTACCAGTTTCCAAAATAACTATTCAGACTATATACAAAGTTGAAATGGTAGTCGTCCGAAATTAACGATAGCAAATTAAGGGGTATCAGGTCGGTAAGGGAAGGATAAAAACCCCCTGCCAGGGTTGGTAGCGGAATGTTATCGACGATAATTGCCGAATATCTGGAAAGTGTAAAAAGTAACCTTCGTTTGGAGCCTTCAGCCGAAAAAGAGGTTATGGCGGAACTGGCTAATCACATTGAAGATGAAATTAGCGAGTTAAAGCAAAGAGGCTTGCGTGATGAGGAAGCTGCCAACGTCTGTCTAAATCTGTTAGGGTCAGCCAAAGTGATTGCTCGCATGATATATGAAGCCCACAGCCAGGGGAGCTGGAGACAGGCGCTGATGGCTTCATTACCGCACGTTCTGTTTGGAATGATATTCATTTTAAACTGGTGGCGGGGAATCACTCCGGTGTTGATAACGCTGGTTGTAATATCGGCCATTGCAGTCTATGGATGGTGGCACGGACGTTCGACCTGGCTTTTCCCCTGGTTAGGCTATCTGTTATTACCGGTAATATCCGCCGGACTTTCTTTAATATACCTGCCTCAGGGGTTTTCATGGATCGCTATTTTGGTTTATATCCCACTGGCCTTTTGGTTAGTGATGCGGGTGGTGAGGCATACTATCAAAAAAGACTGGATATACCTGTCACTAATGCTTTTACCTTTACCCGTGATTGTTGCCTGGTTTGCAGTGACCGAAGTGAAAAGTTGGACTGATATTAAAGAGCTAATGAATATATTTTCTTTTGGCCCCTGGTTGGGTTTAAGCTTTTTATCTCTGGGGATTGGAGTGGTAACTTTCGTAAGAATGCGAAAGCGCTGGTTAAAAGTGGCGGTATTATTTTTAACCGGTATTATAACCCTGTTTCTGGTTACCTCCTATGCATGGGGCAGAATTACAACGGTTGATTTCTTACTGCTTTCATTGCTTACCGCCAGCATATTCTTAATTCCTGCTCTGCTGGAAAACGGAGTAAAAACTGGAAAATGGGGAAAAATATTTGACCACCGGCCTTCATAGCACGACTTATCCTTTTTTTAGTTTTTTCCTGCTGCCTTTTTACTGGTGCACTCTCGTTAATCATCTGCAGTAATGCTGTCCCAAATAGGTCAATATTGAAATACACTTGCTTGTACGCACGTTAATGATGTTTAATAGTAACCTTCGATGGATAACACACAAAATATAAACCGGGTAAAAATAGCCTTGAAAATAGCTTTAAGTATTTGACACTCCAGATGCTATAAGGTACAATTTTTAAGGCGGTTACACGTGGAGGGATGGCTGTGATTGAAATGACTGTTGACAGCATTCGAGTTAGCCTGATGAATTACCAGAGAGTGGTAATCCTGAAGGAAAAAACCGCAGAGAGATATCTTCCAATTTGGATTGGACCCTCTGAAGCTGATGCAATTGCCGTAAAACTACAAGGCGTAAGTGTTCCCAGACCTTTGACACATGATTTACTGTGTTCAGTCATTGATGCTCTGGGAGCCAACATAAGTTCAATAATTGTGAGTGATCTGAAAAATGACACTTTCTATGCCAAAATATTATTGAGTGTAGATGGTGAGCAGATGGAAGTTGACTCTCGCCCAAGCGATGCTCTGGCTTTGGCTGTTCGCGCGGAAGTACCCATCTTTGCGGAGGAAAGTGTTCTGGATAAGGCCGGTATTTTACTGGACAGAGAGACCGGTAAACCGATGGCCTCACCTGAAGGTATGGGCGGGAAAAACCCGGATACCAAAGTCAGTGAAGCAGAGATGAAGAAAATGTCAGCTTTTTATGATTTTATCAACAATCTTGATCTGGAAGACTTTGACAAACGTAAATCCTGATTATTCCGGGCATCTGAAACTGCTGGTATTGAATAGCCCTGAAAATAAACAAGCCCTGACCAGGAATTAACTCTGGAAACTAAATCATGGATTCTGAAGTAATGGTTTAAACCAATGGAAGCTGATCTGACTCGGCTTCCATTGTTGTTGTTAAAAACAGTATGCTGCCCCGTTTTGTATGTTAACAAATCAGGCTGTCAACGTGGATAAAAACAAACAGACTTTCCGGATTTTAGGATTGAGCTTTTTCATCGGCATATCGATCTTTGGGGGTATTGTCGGTGGATTATGGCTGGATCGTAAGTTAGATACTCAACCTGTATTTATTTTACTTGGATTAGCTTTAGGCCTGATTGTGGCTTTCGGGGGATTTTACCGCGTAGTTATTTCCCTATTGAAGAACAATCAGAATAATAAAAATAAACCACAAAGGAGAGGATAGCAAGTGGCAAAAAAGAAATTGCTAGGCATTCCTCTTCCGGTTTTTGTGGTTATAGTTGTACTGGTAATTCTTTTGTTTGTTTCGCTCTTGGGCGGACCAATCGGCAGCAAGCTCCTTAAGGTTTTTGGTATCGACTTTAATCTTCCGGAATGGGCATCCGTTCCAACACCAAAGCCTGAACTGCCGGCGGAACCGTTATTCCACGTTGGAATAATACCGGTAACCAATACTCTGGTCACCACCTGGATAACTATTGGCGTAATTTTGTTATTCGGATTATTATCAACCCGTAAAATGAAATTGGTTCCGTCTCGGTTGCAGGTAGCCTTCGAGTACGTGGTATCTACTCTCCTGAACCTGTGTGAAGGGATCGCCGGTCCGAAATATGGGCGGCAGGTGTTTCCCATAGTTGCCACTATCTTTTTGTTTGTCTTTATTAATGCCTGGTCAAGTTTGATTCCTGGTTATGGCTCGATCACTCTTGGGATTGAGCATCACGGTCATCTGGTGGACATACCCCTGCTGCGAGGGGCCAACACCGATATTAATGTGCCCTTGGCTCTGGCTCTGGTCGCATTTTTCACAGTCTGGGTATTCGGATTCAAGGCTTCGGGGATACGTTATATGTCCCAGTTTATTCAAACAAAAAAGTTTTTTCAGGCTTTCAAAGATATTGTCCATCTCAGGCTAAAAAGTGCAGCCGGGAATTTCGCGTTTGGTATTCTGGACTTTTTTGTCGGTATTCTGGAGTTCATCAGTCAGTTTATCAGATTAGTCAGTTTTACTTTCCGTTTGTTTGGGAATATGCTGGCGGGTGAAATTCTACTGTTAAGTGTAGCGTTTCTTGTGCCCTGGGTGCTTTCGGTTGCAATATATGGGCTGGAAATGCTGGTGGGGTTTGTTCAAGCCCTGGCATTTGGTCTTTTAACTCTGATATTTACCTCTATGGCCGTTGCCGGACATGATCAGGAAGAACATGGCAAAGAAGCTAGCGCAGTGAGTCATTAAGCACTTTACCGCAAAATATAGGAGGATTACGTGAAATGGATGCAGAGGGATTAAAATTATTGAGCGCCGGTTTAGCCATCGGTCTGGGTGCACTCGGACCCGGTCTCGCGATTGGTATGATAGGCTATGGTGCCATGCAATCGCTGGGAAGAAACCCGGAAGCCCGGGGAGCCATTCAAACCAATATGATTCTGTCTATTATCCTGGCAGAAGCCGTGGCTATCTATGCCCTGGTAGTAGCCATATTATTAGCGCTGGTGGTATAAATAGGACTTTAATCATTTCCTGTCAAAGAAAGGGATAATGAGAGGAATCATATGGGTGAATTAGGCATTAATCTGCCGTTATTGATTTCCCAGTTAATCAGCTTCTTAATATTGTTGGCTTTGCTTTATTTTTTTGTATTCAAAAGGGTATTACGAATGCTGGATGATCGTTCTGCAAGAATTAAAGAGAGCCTTGAACAGGCTGAAACAGTGAAAAAACAGAGCCTGCAGGCTGAAGACGAAGTAAAAAAATTACTTCAAGCTTCCAGCCAGAAAGGCCAGGAATTAGTAGCGCAAGCTACCCGTGCCAGCGAGGAAATCAGGGCCAAAGCTCAGGAATTGGCCAAACAAGATGCCGAAATCTTGATTGAAAGGGCACGCCTATCCATTCAAGCTGAAAAAGAGGCCGCTCTGGAGGAATTAAGAAAAGAGTTTGCGGATGTAACCATCCTGGCTGCCGGTAAAGTAATCAATGAATCACTGGATAAACAGAAGCATAAAACATTGATTGACAAAGTATTAAGCGAAAGTCAAAATTTAGTAGCGGCTAAAAGGGAGTAGAGTTTTGGCCGGAATCACCAACCAGGCAAAAAGATATGCTCAGGCAGCCTTACAGGTAGCCCGCCAGGATAACTCCATTGAAAGCTGGCAAACTGAGCTCAGTAAACTAGTAACATTGGCTAAAATACCTGAATTTGTTGAAGCCATGAATTATCCTGCCTGGGAATACAAGAAAAAATTTGATCTGTTAGAAAGCCAGTTTACGACCAAAAATGTAATGGTCCTGAATCTGGTGTTCATACTCATAGAAAAAGGTAAATTTAACCTTGTACACGGAATCAAAGCCGCCTTCGATGATCTGGTGGACGAGATAAATGGGGTTGAGCGGGCTGAAATCACCTCAGCCATACCACTGGATAATGAAGAAAAGAATAAATTGAACGTATTATTGGCAGAATTAAGAGGGAAAAAGATATCCTTGACGGAAAAGGTTGATGAAGGCATAATCGGCGGCGTAATTATCCGTATAGGGGGAAAAATTATTGACGGTAGTACCTCAGGCAGATTGACAGCACTGAGCAATAGGTTGGCTGAGGCACACCGATAATCATTAAGTTAACATAATCTAGAGTAATATCTTCGGGAAAAGATAAAGACTAAAAGTATTATTAGGAGGTAAACAATGCCCGATACCGGTATTAAATCAATGATGGAGGAAAAAAGAATCTTTGCTCCGCCCAAGGAACTGGCGAAAAAAGCCTACATAAAGTCCATGGACGAATACAAGAAGATTTACAAGCGTTCCATAGATGATCCCGAGGGCTTCTGGGCCGAAATGGCACAGCAGCTTGATTGGTACAAAAAATGGAACAAGGTTTTGGTAGAAGACTTCGCCAAAGCCAAGCATGCCTGGTATGTTGGCGGCAAGATTAATGTAAGTTACAACTGTCTTGATCGTCATTGTAAAACCTGGCGACGTAATAAAGCTGCCATTATCTGGCAGGGCGAACCGTTAAACGAAAGCCGCACCCTGACATATCAGGAACTCTATTATGAAGTCAACAAATTTGCCAACGTTTTAAAGAAAATGGGAGTTAAAAAGGGCGATAGAATAACTATCTATCTACCCATGATTCCTGAATTGGCAATTGCCATGCTGGCCTGCGCCAGAATTGGCGCCATTCATTCCATCGTTTTTGGTGGTTTCAGCGCTGAAGCTCTGCGTGATAGAATCGCTGACTGCGGCTCCACGCTCTTGATCTGTGCCGATGGTTATTATCGCAACGGAAAAACTGTTGCCAGCAAAGCCGGGGCCGATACTGCTATGGCGGCCAATCCCTCAATCAAAAATGCCATCGTTGTCAAGAGAGCCAATGTTGAAGTCACGATGAAAGAAGGCCGCGATCTGTGGTGGCACGATTTGATGGCCGGCGCCGATATTAAGTCCGAATGTGAACCGGAAGTGCTGGATGCGGAAGATACTCTGTTCATCCTGTATACCTCCGGCAGTACCGGCAAACCCAAGGGTGTTGTTCATACCCAGGCCGGTTACCTGATGTTTGCCTATCAGACCATGCGCTGGACTTTCGATGTTAAGGATGAAGATATCCACTGGTGCACCGCTGATATCGGCTGGATTACCGGACATACCTATTGTGTTTACGGGCCGCTGGCTAATGGCGCTACTTCATTACTCTTCGAAAGTGTTCCCACATATCCCAAAGCTGATCGATTCTGGCAAATTATTGAACAGTATAAGGTCAACATTTTCTACACCGCTCCCACAGTTATCCGCTCATTGATGAGAGAGAGCATGGATCTGGTTAATTCGCATGATCTGTCCTCTCTGCGGATTTTGGGCAGCGTCGGCGAACCGATCAACCCCGAAGTCTGGATGTGGTATTACGAAAACATCGGCAAGAACAATTGTCCCATCGTGGATACTTACTGGCAGACTGAAACCGGCGGTCACGTCATTACACCTCTGCCTGGCGCGATTCCGCAAAAACCGGGTTCTGCTACCCTTCCATTCCCGGGTATCGAGACTGTTATCCTGAGACAGGACGGTACTGAAGCCGGCGTAAATGAGGGTGGATACCTGGCTATCAAGAAACCCTGGCCCGGATTGATGCGCCGCATCTGGGGAGATGATAAAGATAATCCCAAATCATTCTTTGAGAAATATTTCTCTCAATATGCCGGTGTCTATACCGTTGGCGATGGCGCCAGGAAAGATGAAGACGGCTACATCTGGCTGATGGGCCGCATAGATGACGTCATTAAAGTTTCCGGTCACCGCATTGGTACGGCGGAAGTGGAAAGCGCTCTGGTATCATATCCTTCTGTGGCTGAAGCTGCAGTGGTGGGCATGCCGCATGCAATCAAGGGTGAAGGTATTTATGCCTATGTTACCCTTAAATCAGGCTTCCAGGGCACTGAGGACGTGAAAAAAGAGCTGGTTGCTCATGTTAGAAAGGTCATCGGACCCATTGCCAGCCCGGACAAAATCCAGTTCGCAGATGGTCTGCCGAAAACTCGTTCGGGTAAAATCATGAGAAGAATTCTGACCAAAATAGCGGCCGGAGATACCGGCAATCTGGGTGATACCAGTACCCTGGCTGATCCTACAGTAGTAGATACGCTGATTAAAGGCAAACAGTAAAAAAAGGGATTGCCGCTCCCATTGCAAAGTGGGAGCGGCAACATTTAACCGAAGCGGTAATTAAAGCTTATATTCTGTTTGTTCCGGCCAGTAAATTTGGATTCCTTTGTGTCTTACCGGTCGGACTCAATTTAGTAAATACACTCTATCGTTATCAATTACGAACGCCCGGGTTCATGATTTAGTTTAGTAGGTGGAAACGATGGCTACAAAAGGTCAGGAAATTGTCTCTGTAATAAAACAGCAAATCCAGAATTTTGGGATGTCCGTTAATATTACTGACGTCGGCACTGTTATCGAGGTCAGCGATGGAATCGTACGCATTTACGGATTGTCCGGCTGCAAATACAATGAAATGCTGGAATTTCCTAATAAAGTTATGGGTTTGGCCATGAATCTGGAAGTAGATAGCGTGGCAGCGATTGTGATGGGCGATCATTCCAAAATTAAAGAAGGTGATGAAGTTAAGACCACTGGAAGAATCGCTGAAGTACCGGTAGGCGAGGCCTTATTGGGGAGAGTGGTGGATCCCCTGGGGAGGCCATTGGATGGTAAAGGCCCTATACGAACCAATAAAACCAGGCCTATTGAGAGAATCGCACCTAATGTGGTAGTTCGTGCTCCCGTGAATACACCTGTTCAGACCGGCATAAAAGCTATCGATAGTCTTATTCCAATCGGACGGGGACAACGTGAGTTGATAATAGGTGACAGGTCTACCGGAAAAACTGCGGTTGCATTGGATACAATCGTAAATCAAAAAGGGCAAAATTTGATATGTATTTATGTTGCCATAGGGCAAAAAGCTTCCAAGGTGGCTCAGGTTGTTGCCTCACTTGAAGAAAACGGAGCGATGGACCATACCATTGTGGTTGCCGCTAACGCTTCAGATGCCGCTGCGCTGCAATATCTGGCCCCCTACGCCGGGTGTGCAATAGGCGAAGAATTTATGGAAGCCGGAAAGGATTCTCTGGTGGTATATGATGACCTATCCAAACATGCCTGGGCCTACCGCCAAATTTCTCTCCTGTTGCGTCGTCCGCCTGGAAGGGAAGCCTATCCGGGCGATGTATTTTATCTGCACAGCCGCTTGCTGGAAAGAGCCGCCAAATTGGCTCCACAATACGGGGGAGGTTCCCTGACGGCATTGCCCATTATCGAGACTCAGGCCGGTGATGTTTCAGCCTATATTCCCACCAATGTTATTTCCATTACTGATGGTCAGATATATCTTGAGGCCGATCTTTTTAACGCCAATGTTCGTCCGGCTGTTAATGTCGGACAGTCAGTTTCACGCGTGGGTAGTTCCGCGCAAACCCGGGCCATGCGGCAAGTAGCGGGCAGGCTGAAAGTCGATCTGTCGCAATATCAATCCCTGGAAGCTTTCGCTTCATTTGGAGGCGCCGAACTGGATAAAACCACGCGTGACCAGTTAAACCGGGGTAAGCGAATAGTAGAAACTCTGAAACAACCGGTTTTTTCTCCCATGCCATTAGAAAAACAGGTAGTAGTGCTTTACTCAGTGCTTAACGGTTACACGGATGATATAGCGGTGGATAAAATAAATAACTATGAAGCAAACTTATTAAGATTTTTGGAAACTTCTGCTCCTGATTTGCTTTCTACGATAGCCAAAAATAAGGAATTGAGTCAAGATTCCGAAATTACTTTAAAGGCTGCCATCCAGCAGTTCAAACAGGGATTTGTCAGTTAAATCTTTGATGGTGAGTATCAGATG
>DATIKD010000057.1:0-1724 GCA_035477965.1 Dehalococcoidales bacterium
GGAAACCTACAACCCGGACAGCCCCTATGTCACCCTCAGTGACTGGGAAGGCTATACCTGCTATGACTGCGGCCGCACCATCGGGTCTGACGACGGTTATTACTGTGACTGCTGTGATAATGAATTTTGCGGCCAGTGCAGCACCTATTGTCAAAAGTGTGACACGACGATCTGTCTGGGTTGTGCCTATGAATGTCCCAGCTGCGGCCAGCCGGTGTGCCGTCACTGTACGGCAAAATGCAAAGACTGTCAGGAAACGTTTTGTAAAGACTGTTTAACCAATGGCTTATGCCAAACCTGTGAAGAGATGAGAAAGGACGAAGATTATGATGAAAAACCAGAACCCAATCCTGCGATTCAGCCCGACAGCGTGGGCTAAACTGGTGTTTATGCGTGACATGACCCATAATGAAGTCGGCGGATTTGGAATTACCCGGCCGGATGATTTGCTGTTTGTGACGGATTTTATCCTGGTCAAACAAAAAGTGACGGTCGTTAGCGTTATGCTGGATGATATGGCCGTGGCGGACTATTTTGACCAGCAGGTGGAATTGGACCGAAAGCCGGAACAATTTGCACGCATCTGGCTGCATAGCCATCCAGGCAGCTCCCCTAATCCCAGCGGGACGGATGAGCAGACCTTTAGCAGGGTCTTTGGCGCCTGCGACTGGTCGGTGATGTTTATCCTGGCTCAGGATGGCAGTACCTATGCCCGGCTGCATTTTAAAGCCGGTCCCGGCGGGGATTTAAAAATCCCAGTTCACATTGATTACCATTGTGAATTCGAGGGGACGGATACTGAACAATGGATCCATCAATACAAAACCCTTGTCACTGAGAAAACCTTATCCCTGCTGACAAAAGAACCTCCGGCAAAAGAAAAAACCGACCCCTTTGGCAGTACCGATTCCTGTCCACTTCCCGACATGAGCTCGGAAGAACTTCTCGACGAGATTGATCAGATGGATTCTCTGGAACGGCAGGCTTTCATGAATGAGCTGGCGATCCGGAGTGACTTCTGGGAAGAATATGAAAAGGAGGTGCTGGAATGAACGATCTATTCATCAGACAAGCGGATATTGTACCCCGGGACCGAATTGGTGCCTGCAAGGCCACCGTAATTGGTGTGGGGGCCATTGGCAGGCAGGTTGCGTTGCAGCTGACAGCCATTGGTATTTCACACCTGCAATTAATCGACTTTGACCGTGTGGAAATTCACAATCTGGCAACACAGGGATATTTTGTAAAGGACCTGAACCGGCTCAAAGTCGACGCTACATCTGAACTCTGTCGCCAGATGACCGATGACCTGACCCTTGAAATCCTTGCAGACCGGTTTAAGCGAACAACTCCTGTCGGCAATTGTGTGTTTTGCTGCGTCGATTCGATTACCGTTCGTAAGCATATCTGGGAGGCCGTCAAGGATAGAGTTAATTTCTTCTGCGACGGCCGGATGAGTGCCGAGGTATTGCGGATTCTGATGGCCTGTGATGATAAAAGCCGGGACTATTACCCGCAGACCTTATTTGCTCAGGAACAGGCCCAGGCCGGTCCCTGTACCGCCAAAAGCACGATTTATTGTGCTAATATTGCGGCAGGCTTGATGCTGGCCCAGTTTACCAAATATCTTCGGATGCTGCCGATTGAACAAGATATCCAGGTCAATCTGCTGGCCTGCGAATTGAATGTTGGTCCATGTTAAACCCAACGGGTATGATTATGCC
>DATIKD010000058.1:0-2670 GCA_035477965.1 Dehalococcoidales bacterium
ATCAACCGGCAATTGTGTAACGGCTGCGGAGAGTGCTGTACTGTTTGCATTTATCATGCCCTGGTACTATACGGAATACCGATGGGGGTGGATGAGATATTCGATGCTGTCAGGAAAGACAAAATGTTCTACGATTCTTCCGGCGGCGGAGTAACCGTATCCGGAGGGGAGGCCCTTCTGCATCCGGAACTGATAGCCGGATTATTTGAAAAATGCCGCCGGGCCGGCATCCATACCTGCATCGAAACTTCCGGCCAGGCCGACCCATCAGCAATAATACAGGTACTGGAATTGACTGATTATATACTCTTCGATCTAAAGCATCTGGACGCTGAAAAACACCGGCAATATACGGGGCAGAACAATAAAAGGATAGTTGCCAATGCGCGGGTTGCCGCCGACAGCGGTGTTGAAATCCTTTTTCGCATGCCCTTATTACCCGGGATAAATGATGACTTGCCGAATATACAGGCGACTGCCGCTTTTTTACATTCTCTGGGAAGCCGGGCCCGGCGTCTGGAACTGATGCCGTATCACAGTCTGGGTAAGGGCAAATACACATCGCTGGGCAGGGATTACCCACTGCCTGACATACCGGTGCCTGACAGGGAATATTTGGAGTCAGTTAAAAATAAATTTACGGCCCTGGATATAGAATGTATGATATCAGGCTGAAACTATAAGTTGTAAATTTGTGTACATTCAACAGGAATAAGGGAGCCCGGATTCACCCCTCAGGCGGAATCGGGAGGAAGAATCCGGAGGAGAGGAAGAACTCAGGCCTTTGAAACAAGAATATCGGTGTTCTGGCAGCAGTCTCCTGAACAGGGGGGCAAAAAGTTGGCGATAATTGGAAGAGTGGGAGGGTAACAAGTTGATGCAACCAGTATTGGATGAAAAACTTCTCAAAAAAATTGATGAATTGCAGCTAAGCCGGCGGCTGTTTGAATTGAAAGACGCCATGTTCAGTGCGCCGCGCGTTATCTCGGTCGAGCGTGCCAGGCTGGCTATGGAATCATGGAAAGAGACAGATGGGCAAGATTTGGAATTGCGCCGGGCCAGGCTGTTTCAAAAAGTGCTGGAAGGCGTCCCTATTGCGATATATGATTTTGACATTATCGTGGGGCGCGAGACTGAGCACTTGATAGGGGCGCCGGTTTTTGTGGATGAAACCGGTGATGTTATTCCCGGACTCTGGAACGATGGTGAAAGCCTGAGCCGAGACATGCTTTTCCAGGGGGCCGGGGCCCAAAAAGACAAAGAAATATTAAGAGAATGTTCGCGCTTTTTTGCCGGAAAAACAGCGCCGGACCAGGTCAAAAAAGCCTGGCAGGCGGTTATGGGAAACTGGGCGCAGGATATCACCGAAGCCAAAGGCGCTGACCCCACGCCCGATTCGGGGTATTATCCAGGGATTACCGGACGTGGACTCTGGGAAAAAATTTTGGCCCGGGGCATGCGGGGTTTGATTGAGGAAGCCGGGGCAGGCCTACGCCGGTTCCAGGAAATGAAAGAAACAGATATGAACAAGTTTTATTTCTGGCAATCGGCCATTATCGTGTGTGAAGCCATGATAAATTACGCCCGCCGGTATGCTGAATCGGCCCGCCGTAAAGCGGCCGCTGAGCCGGATACGGAGAGGCGGAATGAACTGCTGGAAATTGCAGGTATTTGTGAACGTGTACCCGAACACCCGGCCCGTACCTTCCATGAGGCTCTTCAGTGCATGAACTTTATTATGGTAGGGAGAGGTCTGGAAGCGATGTATCCGCTGCTGGTGGGCAGAATCGACCAGTACCTGCGGCCTTATTTCGACCAGGACATCCGCGCAGGGAGGCTGACTCTGGAAAGGGCGGCTGAACTCCTGGGCAACGCCCTGGTTCTCTGGGGCATGAAAGTAGTGGTGCCGGTGGGTCAGACTCAGCAGGAGACTCACCAGTTCAGCTATAGCATCAACAGCATCAATATCGGCGGAGTTACCAGGAAGGGGCAGGATGCGACTAATGCGTTAAGCTACCTGGTACTGCAAATGATTGGCCTCATCCGCCTATCTTCGCCCACCGTTCTCCTGAACTGGCATGCGCAAACACCGCGCCGGCTGCTACTAAAAGCACTGGAAACCAATATACGGACGCGGGGCGGCATACCGCTCTATGAAAACAGTGATTATGTGGTGGCCAGTTTTGTGAAAGATGGAACTCCGGTTGAGGATGCGCGCGAATGGTACGGCCAGGGCTGTGTGACGCCCATTCTGCCCACTAAAATCGACCATAACGGCAGTGAAGGCAAGGGGGCGGTAAATGTGGCTTTGATGCTGGACTTAGCGCTTCACCGGGGAGTCTCACAAATTACCGGCAAAAGGGTGGGAATCGATACCGGTGATCCGCGCGATTTCAAGAGTTTTGAGGAATTATATACCGCCTTCAAGAAGCAAGTCGAGTATGTGGTTAGCCGCGTTCTGTGGCTGGGCACACTGGCCCAGAGCATTGAGCCACAGTATTTGCGTTTTCCCTTTAATTCCTGTATCGCCGGCCCGCGGTGCATGGAGAAAGGGCAGGACATCCTGATAACCGACGCCGATCACAGCTACGGAATCAGCGATCGGGCCATAGTTGATACGGCCGATTCTCTTTTGGCGATTAAAAAGCTGGTTTTTGAAGACCAAAAACT
>DATIKD010000059.1:0-2280 GCA_035477965.1 Dehalococcoidales bacterium
TTTTTGTTCTTACTCTCAAGATTGCCGGTAATTTCCGGGTCAAGAGTAGAGGCCGAAGCTAGAGTTGTCCCTTTAACATCATCAATTACCTGAGCATATATGTGGTTTAAACTGCGAAATACAGAAAGCCTGGGACGTTCCGTAGTACCTTCAATTTTGGAGCGCACGCGCTCATGTCTTCGGATGCGAGCTAATCTTGTCGTGTTAGTCTTCATTATTTCCCCTTACCTACCGCTTTACCAGCTTTGCCTGGCTTAATGCGTACAACTTCGCCGGCATATCTGATGCCTTTGCCCTTATAGGAGTCAGGCGGACGTATTCCCCTCAATTCAGCCGCCATTTCACCCACAACTTCTTTGTCAATGCCGGTAACTCTGATTTTGTTGGGACCATCGGCTATCAAGACCGTTCCCGGCAGGGGAGAAACTTCTACCATATGTGAGAAACCCAGTCGCATGGTTAATTTCTCACCGCTTTTCTCAGCTCTGAAACCTACTCCGACTATTTCCAGATTCTTTTCCCAGCCTTTGGTTACGCCTGTCACCATATTGTTCAATAAAGCTCGAGTCAGACCATGCAGCGCCCGCTGCTCCTTGGTATCATTTAAGCGGCTGACTAATAGTTTGCCTTCTTCCAGTTTCACCCCAATCCCGGGATTTACTGTTTTGCTGGTTTCACCTTTGGGGCCTTTGATTTTTACCACGTCTTCTTTTATATCAACCGTGACTCCCGCCGGAAGAGTGATGGGTAAACGACCTATTCTAGACATAATATAACTCCTGGCTTATTGCTTTCAATTTCAGGTTTGGGAGTGAATAATTCAAACCCAAATCCAGAATGCACTTTATTGAACTACCAAACGTAACAGAGGACTTCTCCTCCCACACCGTTCCGCCGCGCGATCTGACCGGTGGTTACCCCTTTGGGAGTTGAAAGCACCGCAATTCCAACTCCGCCGTAAACCCGCGGTATCTCATTATGTTGAGCATATACTCTCAGACCCGGCTTGCTGACCCTTTCAATACCGCTGATGATAGATCGGTTATCATCACTATATTTTAAACGGATCCTGATCAGTTTTTCGGGTTTGGCTTTAATGACTTCAAAATCGCCGATAAACCCTTCTTCCTTCAGGATTCTCAAAATTGCCACCTTCAGTTTGGAAGCCGGCATTTCCACCGTTTCATGCCTGACAATAGTGGCATTCCGTATTCTGGTTAACATATCTCCAATTTGATCTGTAATAATCATAACTCCCCCTTAGCCAGCGAATTTTACCAGCTAGATTTTCTCACACCAGGAATCTGGCCAGTGAGAGCAAGTCGACGGAAACAAATTCTGCAGGTCCCAAATCTGCGTATAAAGCCGCGAGGTCGACCGCAGATGTGACAGCGATTATGCTGCTGAGTTTTGTATTTTGCCGGTCTTTCAGATTTAATGATTTTTGATTTCTTCGCCATTCTTAATCCTTATTCCTTAACAAAAGGCATTCCTAACGACTCCAGTAGAGCCCTGCCTTCTTCATCTGTATTTGCGGTGGTTACGATGACTACTTCCAGACCTCGCACCTTATCAACTTTGTCAAATTCAATTTCAGGGAACACAATCTGCTCTTTAAAACCCAGCGTATAATTGCCGCGGCCGTCAAAGGAATTACGCGGAACCCCCTGAAACTCCCGGACGCGGGGCAGAGTGATGGATACCAGCTTTTCCATAAAATCCCACATTTTATTACCGCGCAGCGTGACCTTGACACCAATGGCCATGCCCTCTCTTAACCGGAAAGCTGAAATCGATCTTTTAGAGCGGGTAATAACCGGATGCTGGCCGGATATAGCGCCCAGATCAGCTTCGCCGGCTTCCAGAGCTTTGGCGTTGGTAATAGCTTCTCCCAGACCGATGTTAAGGACAATTTTTTCCAACCGCGGGACCTGCATGACGTTGGATACCCCCAATCTCTCCTTGAGAAGCGGCACCAGTTCTTTTTTATATTTCTCTTTTAACTGTGACATTATTCAACCACCTCACCGCAAGCGCGGCAGACTCGAGTTTTGCGACCATCCTGTAATGTTTTATATCCGATTCTGACCGGCTTATTGCACTTGGCACAAACCAGCATTACATCCGAAACTGAAATGGGAGCTTCACGTTCGATGATCCCACCCTGCTTGACTTGCGGTTTGGGTTTGGCATGCTTCTTAATAAAATTAACGCCTTCCACCATCACCTTGTTCTTTTCAGGATAAGACTGGCGGACCTTCCCTTTTTTACCCTTGTTCT
>DATIKD010000060.1:0-5307 GCA_035477965.1 Dehalococcoidales bacterium
TAGATCTCCAACAAAGTTTTAACCAATTAACTGAACAGATATTGATTGCCGGGTTTAATTTATAATGCATTTTGCCGGTCATCCGCCTTTCTCCGGCAAACCGGTTTGGACACAAATATAAGACCTTGCCGGTACCAGGAAGTATTACCTCTTGAATCAGCGGATTATTAATCAACCTAACGGGCCGCTTTCCCTTTGCCTTCCACTTTAAAAGAATAATAGTGATTGATGTGGCGATTCTTGATAACCTTGTACATTTCATACAGCCGGGGCAAGAACACTTCCCAGTTTCTTACCTCTTCCGTAGCATGCCTGGCCCAGACTATACATTCGCCTGGTTCGTTCTTTCCGGTTCCCATGCCGGAGGACATTCCGATCACTCCGGCATCGGTCTTTTGCCACTGGTGAATCCGATAACCCAGGGCCGGATCATCCGGGCGCACATTTACCCCGGTCATACTGATGCCTCCCACCATTACCACATGATCATATATATTTGGTTCGAGCATCGGTTCAGGCATCTGGCTAAAAGGTTCCATTCTGATGTAAATGTTCATCATTTTGCCGTCGCTCCGTTTTTGAGGAGCGATATGGATTGACCCCATCGGGCCGCAGGCTTCCTCCATACTCACAAACCAGCCAAAATCCATATGCTGGTCCGGATGCCAGAGGGTGTCTCCTTTTTCCATATTGGACCAGAACCAGTCAAGCATTTTCGAGGTCACACCATCGAGTTCCCAATCAATATGCGTCCAGTTATTATTATCCTGCCAAATGTTGCTTCTCATCTGCTTCAGTTCTGATAAGGATTGTGACAGTCCCTAAATGGTTTAGTCTGCGATACGTTTTCCTTCCATCACATAGGCGCCGGTCGTGTCACTGGCGCTCTCTGTAAGCTGATCGTTATCTACTTTACCCCTGACATCCATTGAGTACTGCCGGCAAGGAGTAGCAAAATGAACGGTGAAGGAAAACTCATTACCTTTTATCTGGCCGCCTCGAATTGGGAAATACTCCTCCTTCGAAAGGCCCTCAGGCAAGCATCGGGGGAAATAGTTCGCAGCCGAAAACTTCATGATACCATTTGGCGGTCTCGTTCAGACTTTCATTTTGAATTCCCGCATGCTGAATCCTGATACCAAAATCTTCTTCCATTTATTCAGCCAATAACCGTTTTACAAATCCAAATCTGTGAGGCTTTCAGCCACATCCGGCCAAAAATTTTAGCGCGTAAAACGGACTTTATACAACCGTAATAGACTTCATATTGCATATTGTACTTGACTTCTTATTACATATTGAACTTGACTTCTTATTATTAGTCTTCTATGATTAAGGACTATAATATCCTTTATTTGATTTTCTGTCAAGTTGGCGTAACCGGATGATATAGCAGGACGCATCTCCATGGTTTATTCCTATTTATCTATACAATCTATTCTATGCTATCCATTCAATCAATCTACCTATCTCTACGCCTGTCCAATAATAGACCACTCTGCCCAGGAGGTTATACATAAGGGGAAATACTCTAGGGGAGGTGGTGACCCCTCCCCCGCACAATTTGGCTTTATTACTTCTTTACCACCACTCGGATGGAGAAGGGGAATAATGGTGTATTGTGCTCATGCAAACAAGATGGAAAGACTTTTACAACAACCCACCATAAACAACGACTAATTTGCCAGTATCTTCAACAGAGAGCAGCCAAAGATAGGTCTGATCGGGAAAAACAGATTGCCCGAGCCCAGGAGGTCATCAGTGCTCCCGGTGAAAAGATGCGTCGCTACCGCTTTATCAAGATGGCTGAACAAAAAGTTTCCCTCAATACGAACTTAATTGCGAAGGCAGAAAAGCTGGAGGGAGTTAAAGGGTATATCACTAATACACAGCTTCCAGAGGCTCTAGTCATTGAGCGTTATCATAATTTGTGGAGGGTTGAGCATGCCTTCCGCTTAACCAAGTCAGACCTGGAAGCCAGACCAGTATTCCACAGTTTGGATGAAACGATCCAGGCTCATCTGATAATTGTATTCGCGGGATTAGCGATCTGCACCTACATTGAAATGAAAACTGGTATGAGCATTCAGAAAGTTTTAAAGCTGGCAGAAAAAGTGTTAACCCACAAGGTTACCAACACCAGGACGGGAGAAAGCTCTTATATTGAAACCTTGAACGAAAATCCGGAGATAAAAGATAAAATCAATCTCCTAAAATCTCTGGGACACTAAATGATAGAAGTCAGGAAGAATATTTTGGACAGCAGTGATTTTGTTTGGATTGTGATTATATTGTGAACTTACTCTTCCTTTTGTTACATTTCTGTGAATCGGACAGTGATAAGATATAAATACTTGATCGTTGGTTCGCCTCCTACGATTATAGTTGTTAAAGGTAGTTAACCAGGATAGGAATCAGGCCGGCAGAAGACAGGCTGCCGGCCTGATTCTTTTTATCAGACGCCTTGCCGGAGGTGTGCCCTTGTCAGATGGAGAAAAAGTTTGACCGCCGGTGCTACTTTAGCATTATAATTAAGTAGGGTTTTCAGGCAGGAGCAGTTGATTTGAGACTGGGTAAATATACCAGAATATTTTTCATCTTTTTCGGCGTAGTGCTTTTGTCCGTAATAATCGATAATTTCGCACGCGGTTACTCACCCGTCAAAAATCCGATTTTCTGGCTCGCGGTATTTATAGAAATAGGGTTGGGCTACCTGACCTACCGGTTCTGGATGCGTTCCTTGCTGGTGAAAGGCTTCAAATTCGACCGGCTTATGGTTGTTGGGCTAATAGTATTAGGAGTCATGTTACCCAACCTGTTTTATCTCTCCGGATTCAGAGTATTGAATCCGGCCGGCTCTACTGATTTGTTTTATTATTTCACCGTGGTTTGTCTGCTGGTTTATAGCAGCTATATAATTGACAAATATCTGGCCAAGCACAAGCCTGAGTCAACTAAAAGCCTGAAAAAATAGCCATAAAAAGCCTTCTCGAGTTGAGAAGGCTTTTTTGAATTTAACTTGAAACTTACATAAACTCTTGTTCACTGGATTCAATCGCTTTTCTCAGTTCAGCATTCAACATAGGCGGCAGCCCTTCAATATCCACCCGCAGAAAGCCTCTCACAATGGTGGCGGTAGCTTCATCCCGAGTCATACCCCGGGCCATCAGATATTCCACTTCTTCTTCTGAAATCTTACCCACCGCGGCTTCGTGTGAAAGGTCAATCCCGGCCAGATCTCCCTTCAGTTCCGGAATGGCATACATCGTGCCGCCCTTTTCAAGAATGAGCCCGCGGCATTCCAGATGTCCCTTCACATCTACAGCCTTGCCCTCAATGTATCCCCTGGCCAGAATATTGCCGCCGGTGGTGATGGCGCGTGAAACAACCTCCGCCCGGCTCCGGCGCGCCGCCAGTATAATCCTTGATCCAACATCCAGATTGGACCCTTCCGGAGCCACCATCACGCTGTTAAACCGCACCACCGAATTTTCTCCGTTGCAATAGGCAGTCGGATTCATCTGCAAAGACCCTACCGGTTTCATCAGAACGTAGTTGCTCATGAACAAGCCATTTTCTTCCACGAAAATCCCGGTCCGCGGCCGTACTGCAATCTCCGGATGCCATTGATGAATCATGGTAAAGGTCACTTTGGCGTTCTTTTTAACGTAAAATTCGGACACCCCCAGATGCAGGCCGGGGTCCTCACGCGGGGCAGTGGTACAGCCTGTGATTATATGCAGTTCCGAGCCTTCTTCAGCGATGATAATGTTATGAACATTTTGAATGGCCTGTTTGCGGGCCAGATACAGGCAGGCTTGCACCGGAAAGAGAGTTTTTTGGCCCGCTAAAGCGCGTATAAAATAACCGTCAGCCTGGTTTAGTTCTACGTTGGCGGTATATTTATCAGTATCTACTTTCACTGCTTTCCACCAGTATTCCTGAAGCCAGTCATATTTAGCCAGAGCTTCGTGGGTGGACATAATCTCCACTCCTTCTTGCTCTGCGGAAAAATGAACAGGAGTATTGTCCTTCTGAATAAATGTACCGGAACGCCCTTCTGATTGATCCAGTACCACACCCGCGCCGGCCATCTGCTTTTTTTCTTCTGAGGACAAACCGCCGAGGTCTTTTTGATATGGTAAATCCTGAGAAGGGTTTTCAAATGCGGACAAATCTATATCTGATCCGATGGCGGCCGGTTTAAAAATGGCGCCGGCGGCTTTTTTTGCCAATGGAGATGTTTCTATTTTTTGGTGCATGTCAGACACGTCTTGTAACCTGCCTCTTTTATATTCGCCAGCATTTCATGGGGGTCGCCCTCGCACCCTATGCCGCCGTCCAACATGACATAGCCGGTGCGGGCGTTAACATAGTCCAGGATGTGGCCGGTATGGGTGATAATCAGTCCCATATTTCGCCGTTCACGTATTGGGCAATCTTTTTCCAGAAGTTCATTTATCAGTTTTCCGATTAAAGAGATATTGACCAGGTCAACACCTGATTCCGGTTCATCCAGTAAAACCATTTGCGGACTCTGGGCTAGAAGCTGCATCAACTCAGACCTTTTGATTTCGCCCCCGGAAAAACCGTAGTTGATATCTCTTTCCAGAAAATCCACCAGGTTGGCTTTTTCCGCCAGATTTTCAATTGTAGCGGTATTACCGCGGGCTTTTAAGGTGGCGGCTACCATATCCTTAGTCTTGACCCCGCGAATAACCGGAGGACGTTGTATAGAAATTCCGATGCCCATGCGAGCCCGTTCATCCAGTGTAGCCTGCGTGATGTCCTGGCCGTTAAAAACGATTTTACCGCTGGTTATTTTGTACTTTGGGAATCCCATAATGGCTGATAGCAACGTGCTTTTACCGGCTCCGTTGGGCCCGAATAAAACATGCGTCTCACCGGTGCGAATGGTCAGGTTGATATCATGCAAGATTTGTTTGTTTTCGATTGAGACTGCCAGATTAATTATTTCCAACATTTTTTCTCTCCTGCCATGACAATGCCAAATAGATTATAACATCAAAAAAGTTTAGATTAAAAAATTAGTCAAACCAGCCGCCGTTTGACATTGATTCAGCTAAACGGTATTATTTTGGAAATCATACCACGGTTTTACGAAATCCAATTCCAAAATTAGCTCCAAATTCAGTATTTGAAATATTAGCGGGAGGTGATCGGCTCTGATGGCAATTGAAAAATCCTGGAATGACTTATCCTGGCAAGAAAAGCGAGAAAAAAGGTTTGAACGCTGGCTGGCTCCTCAAAATTTTAAGTTCATAAGCCCGCAGGCAAAGAAACTAT
>DATIKD010000061.1:0-2472 GCA_035477965.1 Dehalococcoidales bacterium
GCATCAAAGCAGAAAAAATCTATGAATTCAATTTTGACATCTTCATAACGCAATCCAATCTCATCCGCCACGATCTGACAATAGGTGGTGGGGGCGGACTGGCCGCAATCCGGACGGCGGTAGAAGATGGTTGCGGTCCCATCGCCGGCGACAGAAATACCGGGAGCAGAACCTTTCCTTAGCCCGGACTGCCATGAATTGGTAGCATAAAATCCCACTCCGTGCATCTTGCCGTTGGGTAGTTTGCGGGTACCCGGGGGATGCCATTTCTTGTCCCAGTCAAAGACCTTTTTACCGGCTTCAACCACCTCTTTCAGGCTGTCCCTGAGGGGTAGTCCGTAACGCTTCTTTACGTTCTCGTCCAGCCAGGCCATCGAATGCCCTTCGATTCCGTCATTTAGCAACTGTACCTGGATGGGGTCCATTCCAAGGTGAGCAGCGACCTTATTGACGATCAGGTTGACAAAGGTGCAGTTGGCGGCGCCGTCTTTCCAGCAGGACTCATGAGCTCTGCTCCAGTAAGAGTGAATTTCGTGCACCAAAATATTGGGTGTTTTGAGCGCATCTTTAAATTTCTCAACGATTGGGATGCCGGTTTTCTGGAAGGTATCAATCCGGATCGCGTTAATGTTGCCATCATTATTAAAGCCCACTTTATAATGAGCAGTTCCTACTTCAAAGCTGATGCCTTCCCAGTTCATGGCATAATCGTCCACCAGCTTGACAGGCCGCATAGTCTTGCGGGCGGCTATGACCGCATACCTGAGCAATTGACAGGCCATGCCCATAGTATTGGCGCCGAAAGTACCGCCGTTATATGGGGTATGGACTTTCACTTTACGGGGTTTGGTCGGATCGCTCTTGAAAGGCGGTGCTACCATAAATGGCGCGTCCCAGGCCACGAATTGTCCGTGATACCAGACCTCCAGATCTTCTCCCATCCAGCGCACGATCATGCACCCGGGCTCAACTCCTGCCCAGACATCATCCTCTCTTTTATATTCGCTAAACTCTATGACGTGGTCGGACCCGGCAAATCCCTTCTCTACGTCACCCAAATTCAGGGTGATCACATCCTTCCAGATATTACTTTTGGGGTTGCGCTCAGGATGTAAAATAGGCGCCTCCGGTTTGGATCCCTCTTCCGGATCGATAACCACGGGCAACTGCTCCCATTGAATGCCTTCACCGATAAGCTTCAAGGCTTGATCGCAGATCTCTTCACTATCCGCGATCACCAGGGCGCCCATCCTGACTCCTTCAAAATCTGCGGTGTCCGGCAGGATAGAATCTCTCCACCACATCCAGGTCCATCCCAACATGGGCTTGTATGGGTCACTGAAGTCGACGTCCGGGTCGTCATAGCGAATTACCGCCCAGACTCCCGGTAAGGCTTCGGCCCGGCTGCTGTCCATCTTTACTATGCGGGCGTGGGCATACGGAGACCGGTAAGGCTTGGCAAATAACATGCCCGGCAGATAAACATCATTGGTATACACTGCCCTTCCGGTAACTTTCTCAGGGGCTTCTTTGGGGCGTAAACCGCGTCGACCGATATAGCCGTCTTTAACCGGCGGTCTCAATAACCATGGTTTGACTTCATTCAGTTCTTCAGCCATTTCATTTTGCTCCCCTTAATTCCCTGGCTGCTTCCAGCACAGCCTTGATATGGGCGGGATATGTTCCACAACGGCATAAATTACCGGCCAGGGCTTCCTTGATCTCCTCCACGGTAGGATTAACGTTATGGTCAAGAAGTACCTTGGCGGTTAAAATAAAACCCGGGGTACAGTAGCCGCACTGTGCGGTCCAGTTCATAATATAGGCCTCGATTAATGGATGGTTGGCATCCGCGATGCCTTCCACTGTTTCAATAACGGCTCCCTCACATTCGACGGCCAGCACCATGCAGGACAGCACTGGCCTTCCGTCCATTATTATGGTGCAGGACCCGCAGGCTCCATAACCATTGCAAAAATCTTTGATAGAGATAAGACCCAATTTCTGCCGCAAGACATCCCGCAGGGGCCAATTGGGCTCAACCAACAGGCTAAAAGGTCGTCCATTTACCGTTAGGTTCACGGTACGGGCTGTAGCTGGCGATGGGGTCGCAGTAACATCCTTACTCGAATGACCCCCAATCGCAACTTTGGGGCCACCAGCTCCGCCATGGGATGTCACCGCATTGACCCTGTCCATCAAGATTTTGCTAAATTTGTATTTGTCTTTAGCCATTTTTTCATCCCTCTCAGTTTGCGAAGGGGATACCTCCATTAACTTCTACAGATAGTTCCGAGCATCCTTGCGCATATGGCAATACCCTTCGCTGACCGGGTTTCCGTCAAATTGTTCACGGTAGACATATCAGAAAGACACGCCTAACTAAAATGTACCGCCCTTTGTGGTTGGTTTAAGCGCTAACCTCAAAAGTAAGTTTGCGAAAGGCAGTTTCAGGGTTTGTAAACCAGGTTT
>DATIKD010000062.1:0-2730 GCA_035477965.1 Dehalococcoidales bacterium
GCCTGTTAAGCCGCGAACACGTAATAAGGTATCTTCAAACCACTAAAGAATTAGGGGTAAAAATGAAATAATAACCGGTGTCATCCTGGCTGCATAATTTTAGCTTTACATAAGGTGGAACACCGGAGATTATATTTTGACCTGACAACCGTAATCCAACACCGTCCTTGACCTGTTTCGTTGACAGGTCGTAAAACGAATGTTAAATTGGATAAAGCGATTCTTCGCTGATTGACTTTGCCCCAGGAGGCTGTAACCAGAATGAACATTATTGTGTGTGTTAAACAGGTCAACGATCCGGAAGCTCCCCCCAGCAGTTTTAAAATTGATCCTAATTCTAATAAAGTCGTTCCTCCTGTTGGCGTACCTCCGGTTTTAAGCACCTTCGATGAATATGCGGTAGAAGCGGCAATTCGAGTAAAGGAAAAGACAGGCGGGAAAATAACGGCTCTCAGCCTGGGAATAAATCTTTTACGTGATGTGGTTAAAAAACCGCTTTCAATGGGAGTTGATGAACTGGTCCTACTGGAAGATCCAGCCTACATCGATGGGGATAGCTGGTCAACTTCATTTGCTCTTTTTACAGCAATTAAGAAGATCGGGAATTATGATCTTATTCTTTGCGGCCGGCAATCCGCCGATTGGGATGCCGGGCAGGTTGGGCCAGGGATTGCAGAATTGTTGGGATTACCCTGTATTACTCTAGCCAGAAAACTGGAAGTTGAGGGCAATCGACTCAAGGTAGAACGAGTAATACCGGATGGCTTTGAACTGATTGAGTCAACCCTGCCGGCACTGGTAACTCTCAGTAATGAACATCCTGCGCCGCGTTATCCAAACGTAAAGGGCATTATGATGGCAAAACGTAAAGAACCAATAGTTTGGAAACCCTCTGATTTAGGGCTTGATGTTGCCAAAATTGGCCCCAGCGGCAGGCGTACACGCCTTATCAAGTTATATCAACCGGTAAGAGAATCCCACTGTGAAATTGTTACGGCGGATACGCCTGAGGAAGCCGGTTTGAAGCTGGGGCAAAAACTACGAGATGTGAAAGTCCTTTAGTTTTATGGATATTTTTGTGGTTGGCAATAAACGGTAAAGTAATTGATCTTGAACAAGGAGTACACAGGTGTCTGAATATCAAGGTGTTCTGGTTTTTTGTGAAGTCTTTGAAGGCAGGTTAACCTCAGTTTCTCTTGAATTACTGGGAACCGGCCGGCGTTTAGCCGGTGAACTTAAAACTTCGTTTCAGGCTATGTTGCTGGGTTCTCCTCTGGATAAAGCGCCTGATGAAGCCATAATCTGCGGCGCTGAAAAAGTTTATGTTGCGGATGATCCTGGCCTTAAAGACTCTCTGACTGACTCTTATTTGCCGGTGATGGAGAAAATAATAAAACAGGTGTGTCCCGCAGTGGTGTTGATGGGTCAGACCAACATGGGCCGAGACCTTATTCCTCGCCTGGCTTATCGTTCGAATTCAGCCGCGGTACTGGATTGCGTGGCGCTGGCTATCGACGGTGATACCAAAAGACTGCTGATGACCAAACCGGTATTCGGCGGCAATGCTTATGCTGTTCAGATATGTGAAACCAATCCTCAATTCGCCACTATCAGAGCCAAATCTATGGCACCCGCGATCAGAGATGAATCACGTAAGGGTGAAATTATCAAACTCCAGGCGGATTTAGACCTCTCCCGGGTTCAAACCAGGCTTATTGAGAGAAAAACCGAAATTGCAGGCATCAAGCTTGAAGACGCCCGGGTGATAGTTTGTGGGGGTCGTGGAATCGGCAGTGCTGAAGGGTTTAAGCAACTGGAGGAATTAGCCAGAGTCCTAAAAGGAGCCGTTGGAGCCTCCCGTCCGGCCTGTGATAATAAGTGGGCGTCGGATAATGTCCAAATAGGGTTGACTGGCAAAATCGTCAGCCCTGAACTATATATAGCCGTGGCGCTTTCCGGTTCTAGCCAGCATCTCAGTGGTTGTTCCGGTTCTAAGGTAATTGTAGCGATAAATAAAGATGCAGAAGCCAACATTTTTAAAGTGGCTCATTACGGCATAGTGGCAGATTGGAAAAAAGCCTGGCCTTCTTTCGCCGGTAAAGTTAAAGAATTAATGAAATAGACCCACACCATAGGTAAAATAAAAAATCCCCTGCACGAGACTGGCAGGGGATTTTTATTGCCTTTAATATGGCGTTTACTCTTTGTCGGATGCTTTCTCCGCCAATTCTTTCTGCCTCTCTGCCACAATCTTCTGGGTTACAAAGGACGGCACTTCTTCATAGTGACTGAATTCCATCGTATAGCGTCCACGACCCTGGGTCATGGATTTAAGATCGATGGCATATCTCTGAACTTCGGCCAAGGGCACCTCAGCCTCGATGGTATTATTTCCGGATTCAGGCATCATACCCTGCACACGTCCGCGTTTATTATTCATATCGCTCATTATATCTCCGGTATAGTTCTCCGGGACAGTCACTTTTAGTTTAACAATGGGTTCCAGTAAAACCGGATTAGCGGCTGACATAGCCTTTTTCAGAGCTCCTGCGCCGGCAATCTTAAAACAGATTTCGGAAGAATCAACCGGATGGAAACCGCCGTCATATACTCTGGCCCGAACATCTACAACCGGGAATCCCCCCATAGTCCCTTCATGAGTGGCATCTTTTACTCCCTTTTCCACTGCCGGTAAATAGTTTCTGGGAATAGTGCCGCCCACCACAGCAT
>DATIKD010000063.1:0-5443 GCA_035477965.1 Dehalococcoidales bacterium
GCCCATGTCAGTGTCAATGTGCTGAACGATTATTTTGATTTTAAAAGCGGGGTTGACCTTAAGACTTTGAAAACCCCTTTCAGCGGCGGCAGCGGTATACTGCCGGCCGGAAAAATGACTGCCCGTCAGGTCTTCTGGTACGGACTGATCGCCTTTTTACTGGCGGTACCGGTAGGTATTTATTTTACGGTGGTACAGGGCTGGCAGTTACTTCCGTTATTACTGGCCGGCGGGTTGTGCATTTTATTGTACACCTCCATCATTCTGAAAAATATTTTCCCGGAATGGTCGCCTGGTCTGGGACTGGGCGTCCTGCCGGTACTGGGCGCTTATTTCGTACAAACCGGCGGATATTCCTGGACGGCGTTCGTCGCCTCCGTGCCTGCCGGGTTTTTGGTGCTCAACCTTCTGCTGTTAAACGAGTTTCCGGATGTTGAAGCGGATAAAACCGGTAACAAGAAGACTCTGCCCATCACGGCGGGCCGCAGAAATGCAGCCATGGTTTATACACTCTTCCTGGCATTAACCTATCTCTGGATTATTGGCAGTGTGATTTTCCAGGCCATGCCGGTTTACTGTTTGCTGGGGCTGGCTACCTTGCCCTTTGCTTACCGAGCGGTCCAGGGAGCTTTTAAATCTGAAGACCTGACCAAAATTCTGCCGGCTATGGGCCAGAATGTTCTGGTAGTGCTTGTCACCCAGCTTCTGTTAGGAATCGGCTATATTCTGGGTACGGTTATTTAACTTTGTCGCATAAACCGGACCGGCGGCTTTCAGAGCACCAGTGTGAATGATTTGAAAAAAACATCCGAGGCTGAAATCAGTAAACCATTATACGGGATGTTCACGGATGTACCTCCCCGGTATGACCTGATCAACCATCTGATTACCTGGCGAATGGACAGTATCTGGCGCAAGAAAGCGGCGCAAGCCTGTCTTTCAGCCAGACCGCAGAAAATGCTGGACCTGTGTTGCGGCACCGGTGACCTGGCGGTTACTGCAGCCAGACTGGCCGATTATACTCCCGATATAAAAGGACTGGATTACAGCCAGCCGATGCTGGATATAGCGGTGCGGAAAGCAGCCACAGCCGGCAAGCCCATCACTTTTTTTCAGGGAGATGCCGCTCGCCTGCCGTTCTCCAGGGCCGAGTTTGATTGTGTGGGTATTTCTTTTGCTTTCCGTAACCTGACTTATAAAAATTCCCTGATGGAATCCCACATGTCCGAGATTTTAAGAGTCCTTCAGCCTGGCGGGAGGTTTGTGATAGTTGAATCCAGCCAGCCCAAGAACAGGCTGGTTCGCGCTTTTTTTCATATCTATATGCGCCTTTATGTCACCAATATCGGAGCCTGGGTCTCCGGCAACCGTCCGGCCTACCGCTATCTGGCGGAATCGGTCTGTCAATATTTCTCGCCCTCCGAAATGCAGAAATTTCTTATCAGTCATGGTTTCCGCACGGTGGAATATAAACCTCTTTTCCTGGGTTCTGCAGGCGTTTATACCGCTGTTAAGTAGGCAGTCTTCAGCTAATAATCCTCATTTTTCGAGCTTTATTAGTCATGTTCACTCAATCAGGACTATTCCTTCGACCAGTATTAAACTGTTCATTCGTCAGAATGGCATCCGGTCAAACAATGCTATAATGTCTAATGATTATAGGTTTAGCGGGAGTTGATTATGCCTGATGCCTTTTTAGCCGTTGAGAATATTCGTAAAAGTTACAGAGATATCAAAGCTGTTGACGGAGTCACTTTTTCAATCGAAAGAGGGGAAATTTTCGGACTGCTGGGCCCGAACGGGGCCGGAAAAACCACTACCATCCGCATTTTATCCACGATTATTCGTCCGGATGAAGGAGATGTCAGGATTAATGGTTTTTCACTAAAAAGCGAGCCTGACAAAATTCGCGGGCTGATCGGCATCTGCCCTCAGGAACTGGCCCTGTACGCCGATCTTTCGGCATTTGATAATCTGGTTTTCTTTGGTCGCATGGCCGGTTTAAGCAGCCAGGAAGCGCGCGAGCAGGCTGAGAATAACCTGAAACTGATGGGACTGGAAGAACGGGCTAAAAAAGGACGGGTTGACAAGTTTTCCGGGGGTATGAAGAGGCGGGTCAATCTGGCTGTAGCGCTGATGGGACATCCCCAAATGCTTTTTCTGGACGAACCTACAGTGGGCATTGATCCGCAATCTCGCAACAACATCTATGAGACCATAGAAGGCCTGCGGCGCAAGGGGATGACAATCCTGTATACCACGCATTATATGGATGAAGCCGACCGCCTGTGCAGACGGGTGGCGATTATGGATGGCGGCAAAATAATAGCTCTGGATACGCCCCACGAACTGAAAAGCCGGTTTGGTGACCCGGAACATATTTCTCTGGAAACGGTCTTTTTGAAACTGACCGGCCGGAGCCTGCGAGATTAAGATGAAAAAAGCGGGCTTTATTGCACTTAAAGAAATCCGGGATTTTTTTCAGGACAGGGGCGACCTTATTTTCAGCCTGATTCTGCCGGTCCTGATATTTGCCCTGATGTACGGGGCTTACGGGCAGCAGCTTCAGTTTAATATCACAGCCTATGTTGTCAACCAGGATGCCGGAGGGCAATACTCACAGCAACTCCTGACACAACTGAAAGCTCATCCGGGGATAACTCTTAAAATGCTCAACCAGGAAGAGGCGGATTCCCGGCTGGAACGTTCTAATATTCAAATGGCGGTAGTTATTCCAGAGGATTTTAGCGCCAGCCTGGCTGCCGGGCGTTCTACCCAGATAGTGTTTAAACAAAGGGGCCACGGGGGCACCGCCAATCAAATTTTGGCTGGGATGGTACGGGGGGAGGCTGATCAGATAAACAGGGAAGTCAGGTTATTGAATCAGGTGAAAACGGACCTGGATGGTAGCGGCGCCAGCCAACAGGAGATAGAGATTATGCTCCAGACGGTAAGCGCCCGGTTGGAGTCTGAACCGGCGGTAAAGGTTGCAGATGAAACTTTGGGTGCCAGGCCGGACATGGTCTCCCAATTTTTACCCGGTATCATGACCATGTTTGTCCTTTTTGCGATCAATCTGACAGCCCAGACGCTGGTAGAAGAAAGGCGGCGCGGGACACTGGAAAGACTGCTGACCACGCGTTTGACTGTGGGTGAACTCTTTGCCGGCAAGTTCATAGCTAATACCGCCCGCGGATTTGTGCAAACCATAATCCTGATGTTATTAGCCTGGGCGGTCTTTAATCTTTTTACACCACTCTCGTTTTTGACTGCCACGGTAGTTGCCCTGGTGTTTTCCGCGGCCTGCAGTACACTGGGAATTATTCTGGCTTCACTTACCCGCTCCCAAAATCAGGCTACCTGGGTAGCGGTATTCTTTTCCATGCTGATGGTAATGCTCTCCGGTACTTTCGTAGAAATTTCTCCCGGCAACCTCCTGTATTCTCTCAGTAAGCTTTCTCTGAACACCTACGCCAACGAGGCATTTCGCGAGATAATCACCAACCAGGCTTCTCTGGGGAGTCTTTCTCACCCCTTGCTCGTGATGTCAGGTGTAACAGCGGCCGGGCTGATAATCAGCCGGCTTCTCTTCAGAGTTAACCAGGGGAAGAGTTAAGATGATGAACTTCAAACACGTCTGGTATATTGCCATCAAAAACCTGCGCATTTTTTTGACCGACCGTATCGCAGTGATAATGTTCATCCTTTTTCCTTTTTTCTTTATAACCATGTTGAACCTCATCGGCAATACTTCAAACGTTCAGGACGAACGTCTGACTCTTTATCTTGCAACACAGGAGAGCGAGGGATTGAGCGTTCAGATTATTCAAGCCCTTGAAACCGGAGACCCAACCGCGCTTCCGCCCGGCAGTCCGGTAATTACCTGGTTGAAAGATTACGGTCAGGCTAAAACTGACGTAGAGGCCGGAAAAATCAGGGGCTTCCTGGGCTTCCCGTCCGATTTTACCCAGAGGATTGAGTCCGCAGAAACGGCCGTACTGGAAATAGCCGCCCGTTCCGATTCTACCGGCATGCAGATGGCGCTAAAAAGCCTGGCAGAAAATCTGACCGCTAACTTTAATACAAACAGAGCTGAGTTGTTAACCGTGGCCGGCATTCTGTCCCAGCAGGGCCGCTCAACCCAGGAAATTCAGCAGGCTTTAAAACCAATTATCGAGAGACAATCTGCCAATAGCGGCAGTCAAGCGATAATCGGCTATCAGGTACAACGAGTGGGAGATATACAGCCTTTTAATATCTCATCTTTCGCAGTTCCGGGTTACCTGGTAATGTTCGTCTTTTTCGCCGGAGCGATAGCCTCCATAGAAATCATCCAGGAGCGTCGTAACCATACTCTGGAACGTTTACTGGCCAGTACGGTCAGCAAGAAATCCATTCTGGGGGGTATCTACCTGGGAGGTTTGCTGCGCGGACTGGTGCAAATTGTGGTTTTCTGGACCGTGGGAATCCTCATTTTTAGAGTTGACCTGGGAATTGCACCGTGGGCAGTGTTCCTGCTTTCTCTCCTGATGGTCATGATGTCAGCCGCTTTTTCACTGATGCTGGCCACTATAGCCAGAACCGAACGCAGTGCCAGCGCTCTGGCCGTACTCTGTTCACTTCTGTTAGCTCCGCTGGGGGGATGCTGGTGGCCGCTTTTCACTGTCCCGGCCTGGATGCAATTTTTAGCTAAAATCACTCCGCACGGCTGGGCTAACGAAGGTTTCAACAACCTGATGATATTTGGGGCTCGGGGTGGAGATGTGGTCTGGTCAATGGTGGTTTTGGCGGGTTTTACGGTTGTTTTCGCTCTGGTTGCATTAACCCGCTTTCAGACCGAAGCAGAAGTAAGTTGAAATACAACAAAAAGAGCTCCCTAAAATTTAAAGGGAGCTCTTTTTCGATAATAATTTAGTTAACCCATGAACTGAAAGTCTATTCTCCCCATTTCAAACCGGCACTGCTGACGGCGGCTCCGTTGACATCCACGATAGAAGCCCCGCCGTCTATGGGTATGACCGCTCCGGTCATGAAAGCAGATTCATCGCTGGCCAGATAAAGGCAGATACCGGTCATTTCTTCTGAAGTGGCAGCACGCTTCAAAGGTGAATACTGGGTCATGTGATTTAAAGCCCCATCCAGATTGGTTTTAAGGGTGTCAGCCAAACCCTGCATGGAGTGTTCCAGCATATCTGTCCGCACCGCACCCGGACAGACTACGTTGCAACGAATTTTGGCAGGTCCGTAGTCCAGGGCCACCTGCTGGGTCAGCATTATCAAACCAGCTTTTGAAGAACAGTAAGCCGGCATGGCCGGAATACAGCGCAGACCGGCCAGAGAAGCAATATTGATAATTGAACCGCCCCCGGCTTTCAGCATATGCGGGATAGCCGCTTTCATCAACAGGAAAGGACCGGTCAAATTAATATCCAGTACCCTCTTC
>DATIKD010000064.1:0-6228 GCA_035477965.1 Dehalococcoidales bacterium
ACGGGTATCCGGCGGTTGGCCAGCACTTTTCCTGCCTTGACAATTATTGTTACATAAACAGTTTACATCGTATTAACAGTGAATGCAACATTTTATCCTGCTTCAGAATAAACCGGAATAGAACAGGCCGGAGGGTTCATCCCCTTATAAAGATGGGAGTGAGCACCACCAGAGTGGCGATGTGGACCAGCAGGATCAGGCAGATTCCGGCCCAGATGGGAATTTTAACCCGCTTGCGCCTGTTTTTGAGCCAGCCGATCAATTCTGCCAGAGCCATGCCCAGGCCGAGACAGAATGCTCCGAGGGTGGGATAGAAATAAAAAATGAAGCTGACGCGGTTGGTGGCGATGCTGATGGGAATCCACAAAATAAAGGTGCCGATAAACCAGGCCAGACCGAAGAGACCGGCATCACTGCCTTTAGCCGCCCGGTAAGCCATGTAAAGGACCAGCGGGACAATTAAAGGCCAGACAGCCAGACTGACAGCCGCGGTATACCCGCCCAGCCAGGTAGTGGGGAACGGACCGTACCAGAAGCCCATGGGACGGAAATTTAACAGCCATTCCCAGGGCCGCGACATATTAGGATGTTCAACGTTGTAAAAAGTCAGACTGCCGGAGAGGGTGAGCATGTCCTTGATACGATCAATTGGATTAACAAACTGCCTGGCAATGACAAAATCAAAGAGGGTAACGGCAGCCAGGAAGGCGATGGGGGCTGCAATCACGGTGGCGGCGAACCAGCGGGAATGTTTTTGGCGGGTGAAAAGCCAGTGAATCAGAAGAGAAGGCGCGCCCATTACTCCAAAAAGTTTGGCGGCGGCAGACAGTCCGATAAAAATTCCTGACAGGATGTAGCGACGGTGAAGATAGAGCAGGAAAAAAGCCAGCATGAAAGTCACAAAAAAGACATCCAGCATGGCGATGCTGCCCAGCATAAAGGTCATGTTTTCAAAGGCAAAAAGAAAAGTTGCCAGATTGACTCCCAACCTGGACATACCCAGACGCCGGCAGATGAAGAAAAACAGAGCGATGCTGATTGTTCCCATGATGATGGAAGGGACACGCCAGCCCCATTCGTTATCACCCAGGATTTTAACACCGGCGGCGACAAACAGTTTTCCCAAAGGCGGGTGTTCCGGGCGGGCGTCTTTCTGCAGGACCAGGATGCTGTGGGCATTCCCAAATTCAAGGTCGCCGTGTTTCTTGTCAAAATGGCCGGCGTAATAGACTTCATCCAGGATTGGTCCTTCAATGGAGCCTGCCACGCTGAAACGCATTGCGAGAGTGGTGATAAGGATCAGGCACAGCCAGAGAAATTCCCAGCGGATTATGCGCCGCAGTTTCTGTTTCACTTCCAGGTCCAGAGTGTACTTAAGAGATAGTTCCAGACAAAGGCTACCAATATACCGATCAGGTTAGATATCAGGTAGTTAATGCCGGCGACCTCGGTCAGCAAAAGTAATATGCCGTACTGGATTACTGCACCGGCGGCACAGGTGAGATTGAATTTCAATAATCGGGTAATAAAGGAAGCCTTGCCGCCTTTACTGCGGTCGGCAAAAGTGAAATAGTTATTGAAAATAAAGTTGGAGATGATGGACGCTTCAATCGCAATAAGAGCCGAGAAGTAGTATTTCAAACCGCCAAAATGAGTCAGCAGCCATAACAGGCCCTGATTAACTACCACGCCGCTTAAACCCACAATCAGGAATTTGCCGATTCTGGTCAGTTCACCTTTGCGGCGCATCAGGCTCAGGATATGTCTTAAATATTCAATCTGCTGGCGAGCTTTCATCTTACTGCGGCCGGAAGAACGGTCTTCAAAGATGAATGGCACTTCCACTACATTTTTAAAGTTGCCCATCACCAGCATCTCGAGCAGGATTTTATAACCGATGGGGTTAAACTCAGTATTTCCGAGCGCTTCCCGTTTAAACATATAAAACCCGGACATGGGATCTTTGATGCGGCGAATGGTAGGTAAAAAGAGATGCGCAATGGAGGAAGCCCCTTTGGAGATAATACGTCTCAAGAGACCCCAGTTAGGCACCCCGCCGCCGGGGACATAGCGGCTGCCGATGGCCATATCGGCACCGTTATCCAGCGCTTTTAATAAATCGGCTACTTTCTCTGGCGGATGCTGCAAATCGGCATCCATTACCCCGATTATGTTACCGCGAGCATATTTAAATCCATGCAGGACGGCTGTAGCCAGGCCGCGTTCTTTAGTGCGCACCATCACTTTAACCGGGTATGTTTCTGCCATTTTAGCGGCGATATTGACGGTGCCGTCCTTGCTGTTGTCATCTACCAGCAGAATTTCAAATTTACGGCCTTTAAGGGTCTGGCTGAGTCTTTCTACCAGAGGAACAATGTTATCCTTTTCATTGTAGGTGGGAATCACGATGGAGATAAAATTCTCTTCCATAAAGCGGATGCTCCTGAGCCATGGAATTTCATACTGGTATTCTACCACAACCGAAAGTGGGATGGAATTAGAACAGCACGGTGGGGCAAAATATGAAGCTAAAAACAAGGGCTTTTTTCGGGGTAGAACGTAAAAACGGAATTTCTGCGTTCCAGAATGTGAGACAAAAGCAAGCCATAAACCGGGTCAACCGATCAGCTATATATGCCTTTTTTGATGGTCTAACGCTTTGCCCGTTTTTTTATGATCAGTGTCAGGACGATGGCAACCGCCAGTGAAGCGATAATTATTCCAGCCATCACGACGTTATTAGCCGGCTGGTTGAGGTTATTCTGAGCGGTCGGGGTAACTGCGGGAGTCATTTCAGCCACCGTACCGGTTGGGGCAGGAGATTCAACGGCAGGCATTGTGGTATGTGAAGACCCAATACTGAGTGAGGTAGTCGAGGTTGCAGGCGTATTCTGTAAACCCAGTGCTGCGAAAATCGTAAAATGGTCAATATAACCCGAAACGGTATTATCAGCATTAAGGGTAAAAGGCGGATTAATGGCATTCCAGCTGGGAGGTACGGCTGATTTATCCCAGAAAGCAATGAAAGGCTCGTAACCCGGAGCGGGATCGTATGGCAAAGTGATGAGGACCCGGCCTGAGCCTGAATCCTCAAAAGTAGCTCCTTCCGGCTCAAACTTGTAGAAGTAACTACCTGCTCTGAAATTGGCACTGGCGGGAGCAGAGCCGCCGGGATTATCAACCCGTGTGATGCTGATCTGTGTCAGAAATGTCCCGCTGGTTTGCCTCCCGGTTGCACCGGCCGGGATCTCCAGGCGGGCTTTGCCGTCGTCTGAAATTATACTTATTTTAAACATGAAGCGTCCGGTAGCCGGGTTGATCAGCCCGGACAGGCTGGTAACTCCCGGAGTGGATGGGGGGGGTGTTAATTCAGGACTTTTTACCGGTGAAGGAGTGGAAGTTGGGGTTGGAGTCTCTTCATCTTTTTCCTCGGTAGGGGTGGGTGGAATAATTAAGCCTCCGCCGGTCGGAGTTGGCGAAGGAGTGGGAGAAGGTGTAGTGGGAGGTACAGGGTTTACGGCTTCATACCGGAAAAATGCCCCGAAATGGTGGGTATCTTCCCAGGTTAAAACATTGCGGGATTCGGCGGACAAATTGGTGATGAGGATAGCCAGTTTTTCACCTGGTTTTAGAGTAACGGCCTGGTCCTGGTATTTAAGATGGCGGATATCATAGGCCGGGTAGTTCATAAAGTAAAGAGAGGGGTAGGCCGTGACGTTGTGAAAGGCTGTAAAAGTTGATCCATTCCAGAAGCCCAGGTCGACTTCGCAGGCAGAACCGCTTTGACCCCAGTCCTTATCGGTTATGATATCAAAATACCAGTTGCCGGGTTCATAACGGGTATCCGTTCCGCTTGAACGGTTATCAATCCAGAGGGCGGAACCGTTTGCGGGCAAAGTTATCCGGCCAGTTTTATTGGGGGTTTCGGTTTCGGCCAGCAGATATCCACCGGAAACCGGAATGGCATGCAGAAGCCATTTGGCGTTGGGAGCTGAATAAAACGCCGCGGACAGGCCGGCTTCTCTATTCGCCGGTTGGGCTATTGCACTGAACGGTACAGTCAAAAACAATACCCAAGAAAGGAAGAATAACAGGCTGGAAAAAACCGCCTTGCTTTTCATTTTCTTTTTCCCGTTTCGTATATGGATTTGTTAAGGTTTATGAGAATTTCAAGTATAGTCCTTCTAAAAGAAAAAATCAATACGGCGTATTCACTCATCTGAAATGTTACTAAAAGTGATATGGTTCACTCAGATAAGAATGTTACTGGGGGAGCATCCTGCCGAAACACAGTATTGATGAAGAATATTTATTACGCCGCACTGCTGTTCGATATTTTCGCGGAGTGAGATACACTTTTGTTAAAAACATCCATAATCTTAACTCAGGCTCGTTATGGAGTTTTGGTCAGGTCAAGAGTGAGAAATAGGCAAAAATACAGGTACTTTGTGAGAACTCAGCACGGTTCCATGCGGCCGGAAGTGCAATCAACCGTTGTTTTAGCGATATCAGGATTGGGCTTTACGGCGGTCTCGCACAATTAAAACCAGAACTGTTGCCACAGCTACTGCAGCGACGATTATACCCGCGATGAAGATCGGATTATTCGAACTGCTATTCGCTGGGATTTGAGAGGTTTCAGTGGCTGTTGCCGCAACCGGGATTTCAGCGGGCAATGCGGCGGCTACTGTGCCGGGGGGCAGGCTGGTGGGCGTTGCAGAAATAACCGGCTGAGTTTGTACTGCAGTCGATGGGGTGGGTTGAGAAACAATTGGCGCTGTTTGCAGGCTCAGAACAGTGAATACCGTAAAGTGGAAGACCCTAGCAGAGAGGGTATTATTTAGATTAAGGGTGAAAGGCGGATTAAGCGCATTCCAGCCGGGAGGTATGGCGGTGGTATCCCAGAAGGCAATGAAGGGGTCAGGAGCGCTAGCGGGGTCATAAGGCAGGATCAAGACTGGAACGGCTGAACCGGCGGCGGTGAATTTCGCTCCGGCAGGTTCAAACTTATAAAAAAGGTTCCCGACTCGGAAATTGGCGCCGGCAGGAGGAGCGCCGCCCGGATTTTCTACCCGGGTAATGGTTATCGTGGTTAAGGGGGTACCGTTGGCATTTTTTCCGATGACTCCGGCCGGTACATACAAACTGGCTCTGCCATCGTTAGATAGTGCAATAAAATCTCGCAGAAAAGTGCCGGTAGCCGGATTAATTATGCCGGAGAGGTTGGTGACTCCCGGAGCAGATGTTTGAGTTACCGGGGTGGTTACAGTGGGTGGAGTTGCTGTCGGAGTGGGCACAGTTCCGTCGCCACCGGTGGTTACGGCTGGAGGAGTAGTCGGAGTCAGGCCACCGTCCGTGGGAGTAGGAGTCGGGGTAGCAGTCGGAGTCGCAGTCGGAGTAGCAGTAGGAGTAACAGTCGGAGTAGTCCCGCCTGCGGAGCTATCGACTTCATACCGGAAAAACGCCCCAAACCGGTGGGCATCTTCCCAGGTTAAAACGTTGCGGGGTGCAGTAAATCTATTGGTGATGCGGATTGCCAGGTTTTCACCCGGTTTTAGAATAACGGCCTGCCTTTGATGTTTAAAATGGCGGACATCATAGGCCGGGTAGTTCATGAAGTAAAGAGAGGGATAGGTCGTGACGTTGGGAAAGACCGTAAAAGTAGACCCATTCCAGAAGCCCAGCTCCACCAGGCAGGCTGAGCCGCGGGAGCCCCAATCCTTATCGGTTATGATGTCAAAATACCAAAAGCCGGGTTCATAGCGGATATCAGTTCCGGCTGAAGAGGTATCGATCCAGAGGGCGGAACCATTTGCGGGCAAAGTTATCCGGCCAGTTGTATTGGGGATTTCCGTTCTGGCCAGCAGATATCCGCCGGAAACCGGAATGGCATGCAGAAGCCATTTGGCATTGGGCGCAATATTGAAAACCGGCTGGCTGCTGACCTGATGTTCGGATTTTACTGCAATGGCAGTTAAAGGAAAACCCAGAGATAAAACTACAATCAGGGCTCCCAGAAGACTGACCAGCGCGGCATTCTTTCTCACGGCTGCTCTCCGAAACTTAGTTCAGGTCAGACTGACCCTGCTTACAGTTTAATATATCCTTCACCAGGTATCAATAAGGTACATCTTCTGAAATCTGCCGGAAGCTTCGGTCTCGCCTCCCCAGATGCTTCAGCCTCGCCTTTCGAGGCTTCCAGGATGACAACGAAAAAGGGGCCGGATG
>DATIKD010000065.1:0-9955 GCA_035477965.1 Dehalococcoidales bacterium
CCTGTTTTTGGTGATCGCTCTTTCAAATTCCTTTAAAGCTTCGTCGATATTGTTCATAGGCAGACAGGCGGCCGCCCCAAAAAACTTGTTGGGATATTTCAAAACCAGTTCTGTCAATTCATCATTGGCTAGACGGGCCAGTTCGACTGAATTTTCAGGGGCAAAAGTTTCCAGGGGTATATTGGCGACTGTTAACATTTGAAGGACATCCGGGTAGCGCTCCATCAGGCGCAACCTGATATCGAGATTAATGACCGGAGGGGTATAATACTCTACCCGTTTTTCAATGGCAGGATTGATTTTGCGGAATTTTTCAGTGTATTGGGGTGTCATTATGTGGGCAAAAGCATCAATTTTCATAACGGCTCCTTTTTAATATATCATATAGTCTCTTTTGTTAATATGATATTCCGATGATTATCCGGCGTCAAATACCGGTGATAACAACATCTGATATTCGGAGAAGAGAAATATTTTTCGATCACTTTGATGGGAAATGACTGTAATCGGACGAAATTATACCAGATTTTTGATTTTTCTGAAAACCAGAAGCATTAACAGCATAAAAACCATCAGCAATCCGCCTCCTATTGTAAGTGTCAGAGGCGCTCCGATCGTATTTGCCAGGGCACCTGCAACCAGAATGCTGATGGGATAAAAAGCAATCACAAACTGGTACATGGATATCACTCTTCCGCGATATTCATCGCTGGTATTCATTTGAATTAGAGTCAGGCTGGTAGCCGTATAAGAGGTGCTGTTGAAGCCGACGGCGGCCAGGCAGACCAGGGCCACAATATAGGCCAGCGGTCCAATGTTGGTCAAATTACCAATATGCACTGCGTTGCCAAACAGGATCAGAAACAATCCGAATAAAATACCTACCCACATTAAAACCAGGCCTTTACGTTTTACACTGCCCATTGAAGCCATACTAAAAGCCCCGGTTAAAGAGCCTACACCTATAGCAGACATCATCAAACCGTATCCGGTGGAATCCGCGTTGAGCAACCTGGCGAAGACAGGCATCAAACCCAGGTAACACATCCCAAAAAAGGTGATCGCTACTTCCATCATGAGCAGGATCAAAAGAATATTGCGCAGTTTTAGGTATTGAAATCCATCTCTAATATTGGCCAGCACGGAATGAGTTTTCATTAGTCCAAGTTTACTGGTGGGAGGTAGGAAACTAATGGTTAGAACCGCCAGTAAGCTGAAGCCGATGCCAGTAAAATAAGCGCCCTGAGTACCAATAAAGCCTATCAATAAACCGGCTAAGGCGGGCCCGGCAATCCTGGCAATATTGGCTCCCCCGTTATTGAGGGCTATAGCATTATAAACCCGGTCTTTAGGTACCAGTTCTGGCACAATTGAGTTTCTGGCGGCGCTGTTAAAGGCATTGGTAATTCCGTTCAAAAATGAAACCAGCAAGAGATGCCAGAATTGTATGATACCCAGTGTAATGAGAATGGCGATTGTTAGATTAAGAGCAATAGCCACCGTTTGAGCCATCATAATCAAATTACGTTTTTGAATCCGGTCAATAACTATACCGCCAATGGGCGCGATAATTACCTGGGAGATACCCTGAGCAGCCCATACTAATCCCAGTAGCAAGGGAGAATTGGTTATTTCATAAGCCAGCCAGGCCTGCGTGGGCTGCTGCATGTGATTGGAGAAAAAAGCCCCCAGGTTACCCAGCCAGAAATAACGATAGTTACGCACGCCAAGTGCATAAAAGGTGGATTTTAGTCCGTGAGTTGCAGGCGTCTTGTTTCCGGCATCTGATGGTGAAGAGTTAGTCAGTGACAAAAATAATACCTCATGTAACCTGTTATTAATATAGGCTGAATAGATATTTAAGTCAATCGAAACGGATATTTGGGTTGAAATGCTTCTATTTAGTGTTATGAAACGGCTTGACAGATTTTATGGAACTATCTATAGTGACAATAATTTGTCATGAACAATATAAAAATTGTGTTCAGTCAGGAGGTTAAGCATGCAGAGTTTAACTGAAAATATTATGGTACATTACGGTACACGGGGAGCGAATATCGGACTGGTTAAAACCACGGAAGGCCTGGTGATGATAGAGACCCCAATGGTCCCCGAAGATGCTTACAGGCTCCGTTCGGAAATAGCGGCCATGGGAAAAATTAAGTATATAATCAATACTGAACCTCATCAAGACCATTTTGCCGGTAATTACTATTTTGATGGGACGGTGGTCGGACATGATGGCACGCGTAAAAGCATCCTGGATGCTTCAATGGAGCAGTTTAAAGGAATGCTGCAAATGTCGGCCCCCGGTGTTAAACTGGAAAGCGATTATTATTTCCGCCCACCGACCATTACTTTTTCACAGAGCATGACGCTCAATACCGGTAATTTAACTCTAAAACTGATTAACCTGCCTGGACATACTCCATTTCAAACAGCCGTCTTTATTCCGGAAGAGAGAGTAGTATTCACCGGTGATAATGTAGTTCGCAATTCAATGCCTTTCTTGCATCAGGCTTTGCCTTATGCCTGGCTGGATTCAATAAACCAGATAGGACTGCTGGAGGTGGACTATATAGTGCCCGGCCATGGAGAAGTGTGTGGAAAAAATTATCTGCCGGAAATGAGAGCCAATATTGAAGGATGGATTCAAGCCGTCCTTGATGCTCTGAACAAAGGCTGGAAGATAGAAGAGTCTATTGCCCGTATCAACATGCTTGACCGTTATCCCGGAGACAAACAGCGGATGGAGTTTGTGCAAAAGATAAATATAGAAAATTTATACAGGCAATTGAGTCCCAAAACGTAATAATCAGACGATAATCAGGCCAGAAAGGCAGTTCTTTCGGACTGCTTTTCTGGTTTTTATTATTGAGGTTTGGGAGGTGTAGGAGGTGCAGGCGGAACCGCCATATACAACTCTTTGTGTATTTTCTTCAGCCAGTCAGGAATAGCAATTTTCTGCGGGCATTCTTCAAGACACTTTCCGCATTCAATACATTTATCCGCCTTCTGTTCCGGTTTAAGCCCAAAGGGACCATTATAGCGGAAACGTCCCATATCTATCACATCAAAGGATATTGCTTCATTATATAATTCAAAAATACCGGGAATCTCCACCCCGTTGGTACAGGGCATGCAATAGCGGCAACGGGTGCAGGGGATTGGATAAAGACCTTTATAAGTTTCTCTAACCCTATCCAGCAAACTTAATTCAACACTGTTCATCATACCTGACCCGGAGCGTTCAGCAATAGCCACATTTTCTATGACCTGCTCAATTGTGGTCATGCCACTTAACGCCAGAGAGACCTCAGGATGGTTCCAGACCCACATCAAAGCCCACTCAGCCAGGGTTCGAACAGAAGGGGCGGATTCCCACAGGCTGGCGATTTTCTCCGGTGGTTTGCGGCTTAGTATGCCCCCACGAACAGGTTCCATGACCACAACCGCCAGCCCTTTGGCTGCAGCATATCTGACCCCCTCGATCCCGGCCTGTTTATTGACATCCAGGTAGTTGTATTGCACTTGAGATAAAATCCAGTTATCGTACGAATCTACAATTTCTTTGAAAACCGGAAATTCATCATGAAAAGAAAAACCCAGATGATTAAACAATCCGGCAGCGATCTTCTTTTCGGCCCATGGGATAAGTTTGAGTTCCTTAACCTTTGACCAGTTCATTGAGCTTAAGCCGTGAAACAAATAAAAATCAATTCGAGGAGTTTGCAGTTTTTCCAGTTGTTCATTCAGAATTCTGTCTGCATCCTGGAGTGAATTTAACATAATGACAGGTAATTTGGTAGCCACTTTAACTCTTTGCCGGTATCCGTTTTGCAGGGCTTTGGCAACCAGTTTTTCGCTGTATCCTCCATGGTACATATAGGCTGAATCGATGTAGTTTACACCATGGTCAATAGCATATCGGATTAGACGGATTGACTCTGCCTCGTTAATATGCGTTGGATCCGGATCGGTGGTAGGTAAGCGCATGGCGCCAAAACCCAGTGCGGAACATTTCCAATCCAGTTTTCCAAATTTTCTATATTGCATGTGCCTTCATCCCCTTTTGAGAATTGTTTTTTATGATTCGGAACAAACTATTAATAACATCGCATATGATTCTTTCATCCAGTATATTATAACACCTGCTGAAAAAAATAAAAGTTGAATTCGCGAGTTGTTTTTGAAAATAATCGCAGAATATAAAAGGTTTATGTCTCTGGAAAGTTAGGATTTCACATCCTAATGAAATTCTATCTGGCTTACCTTGTCTAACCGGTCAAGATTATGCCATGAATCAATCCAGCGTATTGTTCCGGAACGAGACCGCATTGCCAGCGACTGTGTTCTGGCTCCTCCGCCGGAATACTGTACACCCTTCAATAGTTCACCGCTGCTTACTCCGGTGGCGGCAAAAAACACGTCATTGCTGTTTATCAAATCATGAGTATGATAGACCTTTTCAACATTTAAGCCGGCTTTCAGAGCATTATCGAGTTCTGTGTCATTCCGCGGCCAGGCTTTGCACTGGATAGCACCGCCAATACAGATGATAGCCGCGGCGGATAAGACTCCTTCGGGCGTGCCGCCGATACCCATTAAGACATCCACACCAGTATCCGGCAAGGCGGCCTGAATACTTGCCGAAATATCACCATCGGTTATCAATTTCACTCTGGCGCCGGCAGCTCTTATCTCAGACAAAAGGGACTCGTGGCGAGGCCGGTCCAAAACCACAACAGTTAACTCTGAAATTTTGCGCTTTTTAGCTTTTGCTATATTTTGCAGATTTACTTTCACCGGCGCGTTGATATCAATCACCTCGGCCGCTTCCACTCCGGTCACTATTTTATTCATATAGGCAAACTCTGAGGGGCAATGAATAGTCCCGCGAGCCGACAGAGCGACTACTGATACTGAACCGGGTAAACCGCGGGCTACCAGTGTTGTCCCATCCACCGGGTCTACGGCAATATCAACCTTAAGCCCGCTGCGGTCGCCGATTCTTTCACCTATGTATAACATCGGAGCGTTATCTTTTTCACCTTCACCGATTACAACAATGCCATCCATGTGGACATAACCCAATACATAACGCATGGCGGATACAGCGGCCTGGTCAACCTGGTTCTTATCGCCCATGCCCAAAAATCGGGCAGACGAAAGCGCAGCCACTTCGGTAACACGGACAAGTTCCATGGCAATATTACGTTCTATAAGATCCTGGTTTGAAGATAAAGACATAAGAATGCACCCCTTTCCAAATAATAACCAGACAAACAAGAATAATCAAACTATCATAATGTTACCATAAAAGTTTTAGCTGTTCACTTTTGCCAATCACCGATAATTGTAAGAAGTAGTAGCTTATGCAAAGGTTATGGTTTATCTGGAAGCAGCCTTCGATCTCCAGCGTGAATCAATACCTTGCGCTAAATTGTCAGCCTTCGTGGGAAAAACTGTATCGCCGCCCTGGGTGAAACTATTACTTAACATCCGTTTATTCCATATTATAACTGACTGAATTACACCTGTGTTATAATTAGATTATCCGAGATCATATATCGGATTTTTTATTGTCAGCGGGTTTAAATGAGACTTTATATCGAGGACCTTCAAAGAGCAATCGCCAACTCCGGAGATGTATCAGTATTTTCCAGGTTATATCATCGTGTTACAGAATATCCGCAACCTGAAAAATCTCTCTCTTTCTATGGCGAGTTTCCACTGGTTAAACCGGATATACTGCTCCGGGACAGAGATGTTGGATTAGCCAATATTTTATACGGAGAAAAGACTGCTAGAATTCATCTGCCCGCGAGCATAAAACTTAAAGTTTTATCCATGCCGTTATCCGGCCATAATCTTATGAGCTACCTGAAAAGTTCGGCAGAAAGATATAAACCGGACCTTATTGCTTTGATTGTCGATCCCCTAACTATGGCAGCAGAAATACAGTATGCTTTCAGCCTGGCTTGTGCTTGCGACTTCTCCTGTCAAGCCAGTATCAGAGAGCGCGGGCGACGCGAACCGATGGTTAAACTCAGCTTTCACCCTGCCGGACTGATAAATCAGGCGATCCTCTTTGGCTGGATGAACAAAATACCGGTTATCCCTCTGGGTAAACGCCCCGCCGAAGCCAAACTGAATTTTGTTCACGGACAGGGATTCATAGATTTGAACCATCATGAAACAATTAACTGGGAAAAAAACCAGCGCCAGGCTGAAAATGACCTGGAAAACTGGTTAAACCAAAAACCGGAAAATGCACCGGAAATACCAGAAGTAATCAGCCGGGATTTGTTGAGAACTGCTTCAGAATCTCAGCGTGAAAAACTGTTGGAGGAGAGCTGCTATTTCTTTAGCCGGTTGATGCAGGTTTTGACACACGAAAATGAGCAGAGCCGGTCCCCCAAAGTTCTCGTCTTGTCTGATCTGGCTCATTTTCCGGATATTAAGTACCTGGGCCATTTGCTTGAAGAAAACATTACCGACGAAATATGGAGGAACGCCGAACCCCAACCTGATTATAATAATTTGATACTGGATGTAAAAAACCCGAATTATCAGATAGTTGATGAGGCGGAGAGCGGGTCTGCCTGTAAATTGTTCGCCCGGTATTTCAGCGATTTTACTGAAAGCCGGCTGAATGAGTCTATGACAGATGATGAGGCCATCAAGCTGACGGCCCAAATAACCGGCCGGATTCGTTCCCATCCCGCTATATCCGGGGGAATTTCGGTTCGGGGAACCATTGCCATGATTGAAGTGATGCGCGGTCTGGCAGTTATCCGGGGCCGATTGAACCGTGAAATTGTGGGGCGCTCAGCCCAAATTGCGCTTGGTTCTCGTTTGAGACTTAAATCTGATATTACAGATTCTGGTTTACTGGACGATATCCTGAAAGAGACAATATTTGGATTTACCTTTGAACCGGACCCTGCACAGATGGGCCTGGCGACCTTGAAACAACTTTCAGGCGGAAATATGCTGGATAGAATAGGCCGCATGGGACAACTGCCGCCTGAAGGTAACAACTTCCAAAAGACCGGCTTTAATCCTTCAATTGTACCCAGTGATGAAAGTGATAATAAAGCCCTCATACAGTTGATTAAAATGGACTTGATCAAAAGAGGACAGGATGGGAAATATCGACTTACTCGAAAAGCGGTTCAATCCCTGCTGGATGAACTGGAATTTGAGATGAAGTCCGGTGATATCAGTGCCGACGAATACCACAGCCGGAAAACTGCACTGCAAAATATGTTGAAATCGATGGTGCAGCCAAGATTTAAAATGTCTTCCAAAGAACTGGCTGAAACTATTATGGAGTTGGTGGATGCACATGACAGTCAGTGGAATAAAGAGATAAACTTTCAATCCCTGCGCACTTACTATCACATTAAAGAAAACAGCGAAGGCTCGAAACTGAGTGAATATAAGCGAGATTATCATTCACTGCAGAAACTGATAGAAGATTTGGAAAAACGAAATATATTGGCGCCAATCGGGCCATCTTCCGGTTTGATCTTAACCGGATTAGCTATGGACTTTCTTTTAAAAGCCATTCTGATTGATACTCCGGTACATCGGGATGCCCATTCATCCCTGGAAAAGGGTCAGGCTGTATCTTATATACGATCAATTGAGACCCGGCGATATAGTTCCGGAGACACCTTTCGCGATATTGCCATACGCCCCACTTTAAGGGAAATCGCGCGTCAAAAAAGGAGTTTAAAAAATATCCGGCGCAGTGACTTGCGGGTTTTTCTGAAACAGCGCAGAAAGACCCAGAAGGATATTATGCTTTGCATTGATACCAGCGGTTCCATGGGTTTCCACCAAAAATTATTGTATGCCAGATTGGCTGCGGCTGGTATTTGTAAGGCAGGTTTGCGTGAGAAAAACCGGGTAGGCCTGATAGCCTTCAGTGATTCAGACCAGATTACGGTGCCGCTAACGGAAGAAAATGATACTCGGTTTTTGGATATTGTTGCCGGTTTGCAGGCCAGAGGAAATACTAATATTGGTGAAGGAATCAAACGTTCACGCCAGATGCTTTTTGAAAATCGCAGCCGGAATCAGAAACACTTAGTATTAATCAGTGACGGACAACCTACCGCCATCTCTGAGGAAGCCTATAGCAAACTACAGGGAAGCCCGCTTAAAGATTTAACTGAAGAATATGCCATCGCAGAAACGCGGCTGGCAGCCCGGCAGGGTATACGGCTTTCCATTATTCACATTGCCGGAGACGGGGAATCCAATGAACAATTTGTTAAAGATCTGGTGCGCTGTGGGGGCGGCATACTGAAGAGGATCAAAGGGCCGGGCGACCTGAAGAATTTAGTGAACTGAAAAAAGAATAAATATTTGGTTTTTCTTCAAAGACTACTATGTGAGGTACAGGGAGGTTTAACTTGGAACTAAGAGAAGAAATGCGTCAGTCCATACTAAAAAGGCTGAAGAATAAAATTGATCCTCTGGAGGGCTTTTATGCCTCACCGGAAGTCAAAGAAGCGATACTGGCGGTATTAATCTCCGGCCGCCATTTATTACTGGAAGGCCCCCCTGGAACCGGAAAGACCACTCTGGCTAAAATTCTGGCCAGTAAGCTGGACGCCGTGCAGATAGTGGAAGGCTGCCGTTTTAACTGCGACCCCGTTTCTCCGTCCACAAATTGCCCTGATTGCCATGGTAACACTCAGGGTAAGCAAGCGGTGATTTTATCCGGTAATTCCCGCTTCGTCAGAGTGCAGGGTTCACCTGAACTAATGCCGGAAGATTTGCTGGGGGACATAGACCCGGTTATAGCCATGCAGAAAGGAATTCATGATCCCCAGGCTTATACCCCCGGCAGTATCCAGCGGGCTCACCGCAAGATATTGTTTATTGACGAACTGAATCGTATTCCGGAGAGGACTCAAAACACCCTTATTCAGGTACTGGAGGAGCGCACTACCACATTGGCCGGGTTTGAAATAGATATTCCGGTGGATACCATTGTGATAGCCACCCAGAATCCGCAGGAATTTGCCGGGGTTGACCGCATATCCGAAACACTGGGAGACCGTTTTGAGCGAATACAGATAGGATATCCTTCCTTTGAACAGGAAATAGCCATACTGAAACGCTATGCCAGAGAATATAAGGGTATTTCGCTGGGTCAGGATTTGTTGGAGAAAGTGGTTGCCGTGTCACAGGCTACCAGAAACGCTGAAGAAATTTCCAGGCCGGCCAGCGTACGGGCCAGCATTGCCACCTATGAACAGGCGCAGGCCATTGCGCAATTGGAAGGGCGAGACTGCGTGGATCTGCAGGATGTGCGTAAAGCCGCCATGATCAGCCTGCGCAGCCGGGTTGAACTATCCACCTTCAGCCGCGGAACAGGAGACGGCAGTTTATTTTTTGAACGTATCATCGATGAGAATCTGGGTTTATCAGAAAAAAATAAATAAAGTCCGGCAGTGCTATCAAAGCTGTTTTTTGGAGAGTACAAGATGCGCGCAGTTATAACCGTAATTGGTAAAGACCGGGTAGGTATTATTGCCGGCGTGAGCACCACTCTGGCTGAATCCAATACTAACATCCTGGACATCAGTCAGACCACCCTTCAGGAGTATTTCGCCATGATAATGCTGGTAGATTTAAGCCAGTCAACCGCCAGTTTTCATCAGATTAGTAAGCAACTGGAAGGCAAAGGTCGTGAACTGGGTATGCAGATCAATATCCAGCGTGAAGATATCTTTAATGCCATGCATGAAATTTAGGTATCCGGCCGGCATTTGGCTGGGCTATTTTAGCAAATCCAGTATCGGGAGAGCGGCTTATGACACCCATGATGGATAGAGATAATATACTTGAAACGGTCAGAATGATTCAGAATGAGAATCTGGATATCAGGACCATCACCATGGGGATCAGTTTGCTTGATTGTATAGATTCAAAC
>DATIKD010000066.1:0-1761 GCA_035477965.1 Dehalococcoidales bacterium
TTTTTCTTTTATCTGAACAAGCGTTATAACCGGGCCAACATTGAAGCCATTAAACGCAAACAAACCGCCGAGAAACCCCTGCAAAAGGGTTATAAACGGAGGTTGGTGGCCTTCCTCACCATGATGGTTATCGGCGGCGGAGCGGGTGCTTCCGTAAATGCTTTTCTGACTCTTTTTATGGTCAACGAACTGGGGGCTTCCAATGCAGTGGCGGCCATGGCTATGTCTATCATCTTTTCCTCCGGCCTGTGGGCCGGGCCGTTAGGCGGATGGATGTCGGACAAGTTCGGCAGTGCCAAAGTGATTATTGTTACCGGCATACTCGGGGGATTGATAATATTTGCCCTGAAGGAGATTACCCAGGTCGGTATCGCCTTGTGGGCTACCTTGTGGGTGATGGGTGTGATTCAGGCCATACGGTTCCCGGTGACTGAGGTATTTATCATGGGCCAAACGCCCGCGAAAAACCGATCGACCATATACGGAGTGTACTACACCACCATGCAATATACCGGCGCCATATTTGCCCCGATTATGGGCGGCTTCCTGGACAGATTCGGATTCTACACCATGTTTACTTTTTCTGCCTGGGCGGTGACGGCGGTGGCGGTCATAACTTCTCTGTTTATTATGGATGCCAAAGATTAGGGAATACCTGGGCAACTAACTAAAAAATTACAGGGTCATTTCGTAGCCCCGATTTCACTGTACCGCAGAAATCGGGGCTAAGAATTTTATTTCAAGGCTTTCAGCATGACAGAAACGTTGTCATTGCTATGAAAATGAGGTAACGACAAGTTCCGGAACGGGCTCGAAGCACCAATGACAAGCGAGCTCTGCAACCAACCGATGCCTTATTATTTTCATCTTTTATGGTGCCCCTCGCAAGGGGCATGAAGGATTCTGGAGTCTCGAGAACACCTTCATACCTGATCGGGGCGAAGAATCTGGCGGGGAAGGGGCTTGATACCGCCAATACCGCAGGTGATTCCTCCCCTCCGCCGGATGCTTCAGTCTCGCCTTTCGAGGCTTCCAGTATGACAGAAACGTTGTCTTTCTGGAGTCCCGAGAACACCTTTATACCTGATCGGGGCGAAGAATCTGGAGGGGAGGGGGCCTTTATGAGGAATGAATGCAGACGATTCCTCCCCGCCTCCAGATGTTTCGCTTCGCTCCAACATGACAACGAAAAAAGATGCTTCAGCCTCGCCTTTCGAGGCTTTCAGCATGACAACGGGAGGGAGGCTCCCGATACCTCGCTGTGCCCCAGTATGATAACGGGAGGGAGCCTCCGGACTATTTAGCTGCACTCGGGTATGACGGGAAGAACCACATTCAGTTTGACAATCTGCTTCCAAATGTTTATATTTTTTTACATTACATTGGCCGGGGGCAGGCCGCTTTTGAGCGAGGGGTGAGACATGGCTGAGAATAAGCTCCGGAGAAAGATAAAGGTAGTAGAAGTTGGGGGCAGCCCCTATGAAATCGGGTTCCAGTACGGCCGGGCCTGTCCGGAGATGCGCCGCCTGCTGGAGGTGACCTTCCAGGCGTTTGGCGGGCAGGAAAAGGCCAGAGCGATGGCAGGGAAATACATACCGCTTTACCTTCCCGCTGCCCGGCAATATGCGCCGGAAATAATAGACGAAATGCAGGGTATGGCTGACGGAGCCGGCCTGGATTTTCAGGACATCTTTTTCCTTAATATTACCTATGAAATCGCTGTCCAGCCGCTGATGGGTTGTACCTCATTTGCCTTTGATG
>DATIKD010000067.1:0-9535 GCA_035477965.1 Dehalococcoidales bacterium
TCAAAGTACCCTTTGATTCTTTATTTTGAAAGACTATTTCGACCCGGTCAGAGCCAGCCTGCAAGGATACGACATGATGATTCAATAAATAACAGGCGCCCTGGGACTGGGCTTTGCCTGCCAGCCAGTTATCAAATCCAGACCGATCAACTATAGCGGCCTGATACTGCGGATGAGAAACTCGAACACTTTCTCCAGAAGGAGAGTAGGCCACCGCACTGTTCAGTTTCTGATAGAGAACATCATCCGGGACACCAAATTGCTCAATACAGCTCCGGCTGATAATACCTGTACAGCAGGGTTTCAATCCCACTGCCGGCTGTCTTTCCAGAACAACCACTCGATGGCCAAGCGAAGCCAGACGGCAGGCCGTCCAGGAACCAATTGGACCGGCTCCAATAACCGCAACATCAAACAAATCATGATCCAATCGCGCTTCCTCCGCAAATAGTAAAAATCTCGGCCAACTAACTCAGTCTAGTCAACGAGCAGATTCCTGAAAATGAATTGCTTTTTTAAACAAACGGTTGTTCACTTTCCGATCTTACTCTCTAATCATTAACTATATACCTCTTAACCTGCCGGATTCCAGTCAGCCGGATATCCGGATGGCTATTTTCCAGCCGGTCTAATCTATTGGGTAATTCTCATCTGAGATAATTGCGAAACTAATTTATAAACGTGCTAAATGATCAAAACCAGAATCCTTTGCTCCATAATTAACTAATAATTGAGCGTCAGTGATTAGCCAAATCGAGAATAAATTGGTAATAACTCAGTGGCTTCAGGCTGAAATTTCAGCAAAATCCAACCAGGGAAAATAGCCATTTATACTGTACATATTGTAATATATCCTCATATGAGCCAAAATCACGAAGAAAACGACATTGCCCGGATTTTCGTTATTGCCTGCGCCACTGTAATCGAGGAAATGCTTCCGCTGATGCCCCCCGGTATGAATTATCAGAAACTGGAATTCGGCTTGCATACCAATCCGGATAAATTGCGGGCATCTTTGCAGACAGCCATCGCTAACACCAGCCCCCAATTCACCACTATTTTACTGGGTTACGGATTATGTTCGCGAGCAGTGACCGGTTTAAAGTCTGACCGGCAAACCCTCATTATCCCTAAAGTGGATGATTGTATCGGAATTTTCCTGGGGTCAGACGCCGAATACCGGAAACAGCACTGTCTGGAACCGGGAACTCTTTATCAGACCAAAGGCTGGATAGAAGCTGATAATCCACTAAAAGGTCTTTCCGATTTCACTAAAAAGTATGGAGAAAAGCGAGCTGTTTGGCTTTTCAAACAGATGATCAAAAACTATACCCGCCTGGCATTTATCATCACGGGCAATTATGAAACCGAACATTATCGCTCAGTCAGCCGGACCGCGGCTGGCACCCTGGGCCTGGAATATACCGAAATCCAGGGTTCCAACCGTCTGGCGAAAAAACTCCTGTTTGGGCCATGGGATGATGAGTTTGTAGTAGTACCTCCGAGACAGACTATTCAGTTTATGGATTTCAGGTCATCCTGACTTTTTTTCTATTACGGGCTCAGGACACCCTTTGATAACGTTTTCCACCGATGTAAAACTATTTTATTTATATTTTGAATAACTTGACCAGGTGGATATAACAAACACCAAAAAGTTTTAACCTATATGTTGATGCATCTTTTCAAGCCGTAGGTTATAATTTACCCCATGAAGGAATATCGTTTTCTCACATTGATTACCGGCCTCTTCGTAGCGGTTTACTTGATCTCAAACGTGGCCGCAGTGGCCAAATGGGTCTCAATTGGTCCATTTGTTTTTGATGCCGGGACAATACTTTTCCCGATTAGCTACATACTGGGTGACATACTAACGGAAGTCTACGGATATCAAAAATCCCGCCAGGTGATCTGGATAGGTTTTATCGCTATCGCCTTGATGTCCGCCATGTTTGCCCTGGCGGGTGTTTTGCCGCCTGCTCCAGGTTGGGAAAACCAGGATGCTTATGATAGAATTTTCAGCACCACTCCCCGAGTGGTTATCGGTAGTATGGTGGCTTATTTTGCCGGTGTTTTTGCCAACTCGTATATAATGGCCAGGATGAAAATTTTGACTAAAGGTCGCTTTTTATTTGCGCGCACGATCAGTTCAACTTTGGTCGGAGAAGGTGTAGATACGCTGATCTTCCCATTCATCGGTTTTCTGGGTATATTGCCGGTAAGTACCATCATCGCCGGGGTAATTTCTCAATATATTTTCAAAGTTTCTTTTGAAATACTGGCTACACCCCTGATATATGTGATCGTGGGTTACCTGAAGCGGAAAGAACAAATTGATGTCTATGACTATAAGACTAATTTTAATCCCTTTGCAATTTTCTGGCGATCCAGGCCGGGCGCCGGCTCGCATAAACCCGATTAATCCGGCTGGTCAAACAGAACTAGCCATCCACATCGCAGATAAATAGACATCATGTTTCTTTACGGTTTTAGCCTGGTGTACATAGCTTCCAGGTCTTCCAACCAGAGGGTGGGCTCAGCATCGGAAGGCATCCGCCAGTCACCGCGCGGAGAAAGACTGACCGAACCTACCTTAGGCCCTTCCGGCATGCAGGTGCGTTTGAACTGGTTGGCAAAGAATCGCCGGATAAAGCTTCTCAACCATTTATGAAGGTCATCCATCTCATATTTTCCGCAAAATAGACCCCTCCGGTTGACCGTATCAGCCAGGAACAGTATTTTTCCGGGGCGCATACCGAATCGTATAAAGGGATAAAGAAAGAAATCAGCCAGCTCGACCGGGCCGATGATATCTTCACTCTTTTGTTGAATCTGGCCGTTGGCAGGCTTGAGCAATTCCGGAGAAATAGGTGTCTCCAGGATATCGTAGAGGACTTTTTGCGCCGGGCTGTTCTTCATTTCTTCCTCTGCCACCCAACCTATCAGATACTGCACCAGAGTTTTGGGCACTGAAACGTTAATATGGTAATGTGAAAGCTGGTCTCCGGCAAATGTGCTCCAACCCAGAGCTACTTCCGTCAAATCACCGGTGCCCAGCACAATAGCATCCAGTTCATTGGCTTTATTAAACAAAAAGGCCGTTCGGTAGCGAGCCTGTACATTCTCATAAACCACATCTTCCTGCCCCTTATGGGACAGATCTTTAAACTGGGAAAGACAGGTGCCGGTGATATCCACTTCTTGAAAACTTACCCCTAATGCCTGACCTAAGCGGGTTGCATTCATTTTGGTGCGCTGCGTGGTCCCAAACCCGGGTAAAGTAAAGGCATGCACGCAAGTCCTTGGCAGGTTTAAAAAGTCGATGGTTTTGACTGCCGCCAATAGAGCCAGTGTTGAATCCAGGCCTCCGGAAACGCCCAGCACAATATTCTGTTTTTTAGCGCCGCGTAACTTCTGAGACAGGGCTCCGATCTGCATTGAAAATATTTCGCGGCACCTGGAAGCTCTGTCAGCGATATTACCGGGCACAAAAGGATGAGGGTCGAGCTGGCGTTGAATTTCACCTGCGGGAACATCCTCGATTTCTATGGCTACCTTACGAAATGACGGTATTCCGTAACTATTCGAGCGCATAGTAGCATTGATTTGCCTGTCAAAAACCAGCCTTTCCACATCTATATCACAGATAATCATATTGGATTCACGGCGTAGACGGGGTGTTTCGTTCAGTATTGTGCCATTTTCCGCAATTAAAGAATGGCCGCCGAATACAATATCGTTAGATGATTCTGCGATACTGCTGGAGACATAACAATACGCTGCCTGACAGCGCCCGGATGCAGAAGAAACCATCACCCGCCGCCAGTCGTCTTTACCCAACACCTCATTACTGGCTGACAGATTGAACAAAATACAGGCACCCGCCAGAGACTGATATGCATGCGGCGCCAGTGGTACCCACAAATCTTCACATATTTCAATGCCGAAGACAGCCTCCGGAAAGCCTTTGACGGCAAACAATAAATCAGTCCCGCAGGGTACTGTTTCACCATTAATAAGTAATTCGGTTGACTCCAGACTAGACCCTGACTCAAACCAGCGGCTATCGTAAAATTCTTTATAATTCGGTAGATAGGTTTTGGGCACCAGACCGCAGATTTTTCCTCTGCTGACTACAGCCGCGCAGTTATATACTTTGTTCTCAATAGCTACCGGCAGACCGACGATCAACGCCATATTCAGCTTCTGAGTTTCCGCCGCCAGAATCCGTAAACCTCCCATGGCTTTTTCCAGCAATACCTGATGCTGGACCAGGTCATCGATGCGGTACCCTGTGAGACTCATCTCAGGAAAAGCCGCTATTTGCACTCCGGCGGCACTGGCCTTTTCCAGCGACTTTAGAATACCTTTTGTGTTAAAGTCAACATCCGCCACCTTCATTTCCGGAACAACCGCAGCGATACGCAGGAAATGCAGGTCCTTATTTAAAAAGACTGCCTTTTCCAAAGGCATCCTCCTGATCAGGCCCGAATTATTCAGGCTCTATTGTGTCATAATTGTAGCACAGTTTGAAAGACACAAGTAAATAATGCAGCCGGCTTTTTGGACTTTTGACAACATGTCCTCTCGCAAAGTTTTTAAAAAGGCCGCAGGTTTTATCTCCCAGCAGAAAACTAATGGAGGTTTTTATCCTGGCTGTCCAGTGCCACGGTCACCGGTCCGTCATTGTGTATTTCAACCAGCATATGAGTCTGAAAACGACCGGTTTCAACAACTATTCCGGAATTACGCAGTTCGTTGACAAACTGGATAAACAGTTCTTCCGCAATTTGGGGAGGGGCAGCATCGATAAAGCTTGGCCGCCGCCCTTTGCGGGTATCAGCCAGCAATGTAAACTGGCTAACTGCCAGAATCTGGCCGCGAACATCCAGAACTGAAAGATTAAACTTGCCTTCAGCATCACTGAAGATGCGCAATCCGGCCGTTTTTTGGGCCAGGTACTGCACATCCCTGACAGTATCACCGTTAGCCACCCCAACTAAAACCACCAGTCCCGGGCCAATACTGCCGGTAAGCTGTCCGTCAACTGTAACTGAGGCTTTGGTCACTCGCTGCAGTAGCGCTTTCAATCCATTAATCCTCTTTAAGAAGGGCTGCCATTCCCGCTTTTAGGATAATCATTAACATAGAAACCGCTTCCTTTAAATACTATCGGAGCAGGATACATCAGACGTTGGGATTTATGGCTGCACTGTGGACAATTAGCCACGGCATCATCGTTGAAACCCTGCCTCATTTCAAAACGATGACTGCAATGACCGCATCGGTATTCATAAATAGGCATCAGAACTGGCTACCTCCCATATTTCTGAACTATTTTACCTTAACAATATTTCCTGCTACAAATTCCAATAAGTGAATTCACTATACACTATGCACTATTCGTTTCAACTTATTCAGTATTTGCGGGTTTAAGAAACAAAAAAGAGGGAGTTTCACCTCCCTCTTTTTGAGACTTGAATTGATACCTTATTACTGCCAGGGACCCAGAGTCTGTTTGAGCAAAGCCTGATCAAATATTTTCCCGGTTGTGATTTGGGGGTCGGCATTGGCGATCATCGCAGTATATTTACCCCACATCTCCGGTTCTTCCCAATCGGTCATATCCGTTTTGCCATCAAGGAATCCGGTCACTACTTCAGTTTTTACGAAGAACGGCTTCAAGCATGAAACCGATACATTTGTGCGTCTCAGTTCGCGAGCCAATCCGGTGGTAAAACGTTCCAGCGCGGCTTTGGTAGTTCCGTAGGCTACACTGTATTGAACCCGGGTAGCCAGAATGGATGACATGTTAATGATGACACCGCTATTACGGGCGACCATCTGCGGAAGGACAGCATGTGCACAATAAATAGAACCGTTCAGATTGACATTTACTATCAAGTTCCATCTTTCCAGTGCAATATCCGCAAATTTGTCCTGTGATGTTATTCCGGCGTTGTTGACCAGGATATCTACCGGACCCCATTTTTGCTCAATACTTTGAATACCGTTTTTCACAGAGTTTAAATCAGTCACGCTGAACAAAAAAGATTCCGCCTCATAACCACTGGATTTGAACTCACTAATGGTATTGGCAATGTCACGGCTGTTGGGCAAATCGTTCACTGCTATTTTACATCCCATTTCAGCCAGATTGGATGCAATCACCTTACCGATGCCCCGTCCGGCACCAGTCACCAGAGCCGTTTTACCTTTCAAAGACATACTGAATCTCCTTGCATTATTTTTTGCCTTAAAATAAAATATTATGGCATAAAGATTATATCGGCAACGGAATTTATTCTAGCACAGGTATTAGGGTTTTACAAACGACTGACCAAAAATAATGTAGTTTAAATCTAATAAGATTGTTTTATACGATATAACTAAAAGACTTGACATTCGTGATTGTTCCATATAATATTGTTGGCATTAGCTGCCAGAGGTAGCCTTTGAGAGTCAACCGACGACGTTCCGACATAGAAATTATTGCCGAAATGCTCAAGGTGGGCGAAAATGGCGCTGGAAAAACTGAAATAATGTACAGCGTCAACATGAGCTACAGCCAGATACAAAAATATCTGGGCTATTTGTTGTCTGAAGGATTCATTGACACAATAAAAATCGGCAATCCCTGCGTATACTATCGTGTTACGCCCAAAGGGCAAAAATTGCTGGAACTCTTAACTAACGTGAAAGATATGCTGGGACTGGATGATTTTGGTCTTTAATACCGCGGGTGTTTTTCAGAAATAAATTTCAAAGGAAACGAGATGTCTGAGAAAAAAATCCTGATTGTTGAAAGCCTCTTACTTGAAAAAATCGATGCCAACCGCGGAGACATGAGTCGGAGTGACTTCATAAATTTTCTCATCACCAGCCATCTGGGTGAAGATGTCCAGAGCCAGGCAGTATCCAGCCAATACGTGACGCGCGAAGAATACCAGGAATTTGCTTTGGGGATGAAAGACCTGCTGCGGCGTTTTCTGGATTTCTTCATCGCTTATGGTCTGGAACTCGGCCAGGAACCCAAAGACAATACTTTTGCTGAACTGGTGCAAAAACTTCAAACCCTCTCAGCCTCCACTGCCAGATCTAAATCCGGCAAATAGCCTCTTGAGACTGGATACAACCCAGTCTCGTGCCCTTTGTCCCCATGAAATAGAACAATCTTCTAGAATATTATTGCTTCACAAAACCTGGGTATTCTGTCATGCTTTTTCCAGCTAACGTTTGCTTGTAAATCCAGGCTTAGTGCCAACGTGCGATTGCTTAGTAAAAAACTCTGATATGGAGTAGTGTTATGCAAAAAGCCGTAGATTTGTTAAGACAGGGAAAACGGGCAGAGATCTGGGATATGTGCTGCGGGTATCTGAAACTGGATATCGATGGTTTTATGTCTGTACAAAAAAGCCTCTTGCTGGAACAAATAAAGATGCTTAACCAGTCTAAAATCGGTCGAAAGCTATTTAAAGGCAACTGGCCGGAGAGTGTCGAGGACTTCCGCCGTGAAGTCCCTCTAACCACCTATGCCGATTTTGTTCCGGAATTATCCGAAAAAAGGCTGGACAGCCTGCCTGGCGAACCTGGCCAATGGGTGCATACCTCAGGCCGCACCGGAGAATACACCTGCAAATGGGTACCTATTACCGATCGTTACGCTACTGAATTGAGCCGGATTGTATATGGAATTGGTTTGATTTCTGCCGCCAGCCGTTGGGGCGATCACGCCCCTTTCCTTGAATGTCCCAAATTGATTTATACAGTTGCCCCGCGGCCATATGTATCGGGAGCTCTGGCCTCGATGTTGCAGGAACAAACTCCGACCCGATTCTACCCGGCTCTGGCACAAGCGGAAAATATGTCCTTTGAGGAACGGATCAGGCTGGCCTTTCAGGAAGCCCTGGCAGGTGGGCTGGATTATTTCTTTGGACTATCTCTGGTGCTCTCCAGCGTAGGGGCCAAATTCAGTCAGTCATCCGGAAAAATAAATCTCAAGCCTTATCTGAAACAACCCAAAGCGATGGCGCGCCTTGCCCGGGGAGTGATCAAAAGCCGGATGGCCGGTCGAGCCCTGCTGCCAAAAGACCTTTGGAAGGTTCGGGGTATTATTTGCTCCGGACTTGACAGCGGTGTCTATAAGGATAAAATCAAACACTACTGGGGACGTTATCCCCTGGACATTTATGCCAGTACTGAAGGCGGAATAATTGCCACCCAGACCTGGGATTATCAAGATATGACTTTTATTCCCAACCTCAACTTTTTGGAATTTGTACCTGAAAGGGAACATTTGAAGTGGCGTGCAGACCGCCAGTACAAACCTAAAACCCTGCTTTTGAATGAACTCCAATCCGGCGAATGCTATGAAATCGTATTAACCAATTTCCATGGCGGGTCTTTAGTACGTTACCGCATCGGCGATATGATACGCATCACTTCGCTGACCAATGAGCGGGCCAATATAAAACTGCCCCAAATGGTTTTTGAAAGACGCTGTGATGATTTGATTGATTTCGTAGTTATACGCCTTACCGAAAAAACGATCTGGAGAGCCATAGAAAAAATTCAGGTACCCTATGTTGATTGGGTTGCCTTCAAAAATCAGGGTGAACCAGTCTTAACGGTTTTGCTTGAAACTGCCCCCGGTTTTTCTATCAGAGAAGAGGAGATAACCAATCGTTTATACCAGGAGTTGATCAACTCTGACAGCGATAGTTATACCAATTCCGAAGCTCATAACGATCTGGCCGACATGATCAAATTCCAGGTAAAGGTAAATCTCCTCCCTCATGGGACTTTTGCGCGCTATTCAGCCCAAAAACAGGCCGAGGGGGCAGATCTGGCACATCTAAAACCCCCGCATGTTAATCCGCCTCAAAAAGTGCTGACTATGCTGAAGGCTCCTGTTCCGGTAAAAATAGAAACAGCCAGCCCGGTTACATCCCAAGGTCCGCCGGTTAAGGTGGGGTAGTATTTTAGTCCCATTTTAGTCCTTTTGGAATCTGGGTATATTGACAGCCTTTAGCATATAGAGAATAATTAGCTCTGAATGAACATATACGCCTTTATTCCTTTAATTGCTACACTGGCTTATATCCCGCTATTAGTTTCGACCATTGTCGCCAGACCATGGCAGCAGAAGCACTTGCTTTTTTTGTTGTTTTTAATCTCTGCCAGCCTTTGGAGTCTGGTTGATGTTTTGTTTCGAAATAATTATTTCCCTGAACACAATTTACTTTTAGTCCATATCATCGTTTTTCTTTTTTTGTGGATGGCAGTCCAGTTCCACGTTTTTACCTCTTCATTCTACCCTCCCAATAAAGGCCGCTGGTTGCCTCTGGCTTATGGGATTCTGCTGGTATTTACCATCCCCAATATCCTCGGCTATATTCCCAGAGAGGTCATTGTAGAGGGGGATAAACTTTATCCACAATACGGTATCGTGGCTTACCTGATGGCCGCCGCCTTATTGGTTTTGCTGGCGCGCAATCTGTATGTTTTTATCCCCAGACTAAAAACTCAGGACAAT
>DATIKD010000068.1:0-5313 GCA_035477965.1 Dehalococcoidales bacterium
AGCCCGCAGGGCCGCCTCACCAAGAACACCCGCATTGAAGAACTGATACAATTTGCGCGGAAAATGAAATATAGCAAACTGGGGCTGGCTTTTTGCACCGGACTTTCCCAGGAAGCAGCAATGGTTACCGATATTCTCGAAAAAGCCGGTTTTGAAGTGGTTTCAACTCGCTGTAAAGTGGGAGCAGTCCCCAAAGAGATTATCGGAATCACGCGGGAACAAAAAATCGGAGGGCCCTTAAGTTGTGAAACCATGTGCAATCCCATCGCTCAGGCTGAGTTGCTGAATGACGGAAAGGTGGACATGGCAGTCATGCTGGGGCTGTGTCTGGGGCATGACACTCTCTTTTTCCAGTATTGTAAAGTGCCGGTAACCGTGCTGGCAGTTAAAGACCGGGTAACCGGCCATAACCCGCTGGCAGCCATTTATCTGGCTTCATCCTATTACAGCCGGCTCAAACAACCGCGGGAACAGAAGGGATAGCCTCCTTTGATACAGTTTTCTACATTTTTCCGGAGCGCAGCGAAGCACCCTGCGTCCCTCTTTTTTGTCTTGCTGGAGGCCTCGAATGGCGAGGCCGAAGCATCCGGCGGCGGGGCGGCAAGCGCCCGCTATAACCGCCCGCAGGCCTGGCTCAAAATTCACCCTCCCCTTCAGATTCTGCCACTCCGGGGATAAAGGGACTGAAAGATATTTTAGCTACAAAACAAAAATCCCACTTATTTTTTCGTGAGTCTCGTCAAAGTTAGTGCTATAATATTTCTGTAGTTTGTAGATAGATCTATTTTCTTAAAAATTGGAGAGATTGCAGCTAATGGATGAATTAAGAGTTTTTACTGGAAATGCCCACCCGGCTCTGGCTCAGGCAATAGTTGATTATCTGGATATCCCACTGGGAAAAAGCGAAGTATTCCAGTTTTCCAACGAAAACACCTTCGTGAGAATACTTGAGAATGTGCGGGAAAGAGACGTTTTTGTAGTTCAGCCTATTTGTTCGCCGGTTAATAACCACCTGGTTGAATTACTAATCATGCTGGATGCTTTTAAAAGAGCATCTGCGGGACGTATCACCGCGGTGGTGCCCTATTATGGCTATGGCCGAACAGATAAAAAAGACCAGCCCCGCGTTCCGATCACCGCCCGCTTGATTGCTGATCTTTTGACCGTCGCCGGGGCTAACCGTATTCTTACGGTCGATTTGCACGCGCCCCAAATCCAGGGCTTCTTCAACATTCCGGTGGATGAATTGACAGCGCTAAACGTAATAGCTAACTACTTTATTGAGAAAAAACTTAACGGCAATCTGGTGGTGGTAGCTACCGACATCGGCATCTCAAAAAGGGCCCGCGATCTGGCTGAAAAACTGGACGCTCCCCTGGCAATAATGGAAAAGCGGCGAGTGGGAAATGTGGACCGGACTGAAACGCTTAATGTTATTGGAGATGTTAAAGGAAAACTGGCCCTCACTCTGGATGATGAAGTGGATACTGCCGGATCTCTGGTATCGGTAGTCAATGCCTTGATAGACCAGGGGGTAACCGGGGTTTTTTCCTGCTGTACGCACCCTATCCTCTCCGGTCCGGCTATTCAGAGAATTGCGGCCTGCCCCATTCAGGAAATGGTGGTGACCGATACCGTACCGCTCGGGCCTAACAAAAGATTAAGTAAAATCAAAGTACTATCCATTGCCCCCTTGCTGGGTGAAGCAATTCACCGCATCCATACCGGTATGTCTATTGGGGCGATGTTCCCTTAAAATTCAATTAAGCCTGATAGTCTGAAATCCGAGCTTCAAGTTACGGTTAATACCACTTCGGATTTTGGTTGTTATAGACTGTAATTGAAAAACCAAACGGATTTCTGCTTTTAGTGCGGTTTTCGAGGATGTAAGATGTTTAAAAGATTATTCGGCGGTCTTCTTGATTCCAATGAGAAAGAGATAGACCGGCTTAAACCCATCGTCACTCAGATAAATTCTCTCGAGCCCGAATATGAGAAACTCAGTGCAGAAGAACTGAGAAACAAAACAGCAGAATTCAAAACCCGCGTGCTCGAAGCTACTTTACAATGGAAACAGGCTGTTGAATCTGCGCAAAATGAACTGGATGAAAAGCACCGGAGTATATCTGACTCCGTTAATGCTCTCCAACAACAGGAAATTGAGCGCGAATGCAAGGATCTGGAAAGCCGGGTAAAGAAATGTCAAGATGACTTGCGGGCAGCCGAAAAGAAAGCCCTGGATGACATCCTGCCGGAAGCCTTTGCGGCCGTGCGTGAGGCTGCCAAGCGTACTCTTAACCAGCGGCATTTCGATGTCCAGTTGATTGGCGGTATCATTCTTCATCGCGGAAAAATAGCTGAGATGAAGACTGGTGAAGGCAAAACTCTGGTGGCAACCTGCCCCCTGTATCTAAATTCACTGACCGGACGGGGTGTGCATCTGGTGACTCAAAATGATTACCTCGCCCGCCGCGACCCGTACTGGATGGGGCCTATTTACCATGCCCTGGGAGTAAGCGTGGCGTCTATTTTCCCTATGCAAAATCCCTCGGAACATCAACCTTCCCGTCTTTTCGATTCTGAATTCGAATCCGGGGATTCTCATTGGAAGCATTACCGCAACATATCCCGCCAGGAAGCCTACCGGGCAGATATTACCTACGGCACCAGTTCTGAATTTGGTTTCGATTTTCTGAGAGATAACATGGTAATCGAAGTCAGGCAGTGCGTTCAAAGGGACCTTAATTATGCCATCGTAGACGAAGTGGATAATCTGCTCATTGATGAAGCCCGTACTCCGCTAATTATCAGCGGTCCGGCCGAAGACAGCAGTAAAATTTATAAAACGGTCAATAACATCACCAGCCGGATGAGCATGAAGGTCATGGCCCACGAACCGGTTACGTTTGAAGCAAAAGAGCAAGATGAACAGGAGAGAGAAAATTACGATTATGTAGCCTACGAAAAAGAGCATACCGTAAGGGAGACTCCCCGCGGTCAGGAGAAGTTGGCCCGGGCTTTTAACATGTCCGTAGAAGACCTCTTCGGAGGAGAAACGGAGGAACAGAAACCCTCTAGTTTGGAAGACGTCAAATACAGAAATGATATTCTTTCCGTTTTCCGCAAATCCATGCAAGCGCACACGCTGTACAAGAAAGATCGGGACTACGTTATCCGGGTTAACGAAGAAACCAACCGCCCTGAAATCATTATTGTGGATGTCTTTACCGGCCGCCTGATGCTGGGACGTCGTTATTCCGAGGGATTGCACCAGGCTATTGAAGCCAAAGAAGGTGTCCCGATTCAAAGGGAAAGCATGACCTTCGCTACAATAACAATACAGAATTATTTCCGCATGTACTCCAAACTGGCCGGGATGACCGGAACGGCCATGACTGAAGCTGAAGAGTTTTCAAAAATATATAAACTGGATGTAGTGTCCATTCCCACCAATAAGCCCATGATTCGCGAGGATTATCAAGACCGCATTTATAAGGATGAAAAGGCTAAATATAATGCCATTGTGAGCGAAATTGAAGAAGTACGCAGCCGGGGACAACCCATTCTGGTAGGTACTGTTTCCATTGAAAAATCAGAACGTTTGGGTGAAATGCTGAGAAAAAAAGGTATTTCCGCCCGCATTCTCAACGCCAGCCCGGCCCGCCTGCTGGAAGAAGCCAGCATCGTGGCTGAAGCCGGCAAACCTGGCGCGGTTACCATTGCCACCAATATGGCCGGACGCGGTGTGGATATTGTTCTGGGCGGTAAAGGTGCGTCTAAATCCGATTTTCAAAATATTCAAGAGTGGGAAAAAGAGCATCAAGCCTGGCAGGAAAGGCATAATAAAGTGGTCGAAAGCGGCGGCCTGCACGTGATCGGCACCGAACGTCATGAAGCCCGGCGCATCGATAACCAGCTCCGTGGGCGTTCCGGACGCCAGGGTGATCCCGGCAGTACCCGTTTTTATGTCGCACTGGATGACGATATTATGAAACGCTTCGGCGGAGAGCGGATCAAAAAAATTATGAATTTCGTGCGCATGGATGACAATATTCCCATAGAAAACAGTATGGTCAGTAAAACTATTGAAAACTCCCAGATAAAAGTTGAAGGTTTCCATTTTGATATCCGCAAGCATCTGGTTGAGTTTGATGATGTAGTCAACAAGCATCGCGAGGTAATTTACGCCGAAAGGCATAAAATCATCACCGGTGTTGAACTGAAATCCAATATTCTTAACATGCTCAATGATGAAGTTAAGGCCATTTTCAACCGTTTCGTCGGCTCGAAAAGCAACGATGAATGGGACTTGAAAGGGCTGCTGGCTGAACTAAATATTATTTTCCCGTTGCCCCGTGAATTAAACCAGGCGGCTCTGGAGGTCCTTGACTCTCAAGCCGTTGAACAAAAAATCCTGGATAGCATGAACCAGGTTTACGAAGACAAGGAAAAAAATACCGGGTCTAAAGACATGCGCCTGTTGGAACGTCTGGTAATGCTGAAAGTCATTGATGGACTTTGGGTAGAACACTTGACCAACATGGAAAACCAGCGTCAGCAGGCAAATTTTGCCACCCTGCAGCAAGTCAAAGCCCAGGATGCCTATAAGCGTATTGGTTTTGAGCAGTTCCAACAGCTAACGGAAACCATTCAGCAGGATGTGGCTCGCATGATTTTCCATGTCAACATCCGCCGTGAAGAAGACAAACAAATTTCCACTCCAGTTTCTAAAGTGGCCGGGACATCCCACAAACAGGCCAAACCCGCTCCGCGGACTATCGACAGTTCAGGGCAGAGAGTTAAAGTCGGACGCAATGACCCCTGTCACTGCGGCAGTGGTAAAAAATACAAGCATTGTCACGGTAAAGAATAGCCTGATGGTTCGAAAACTATAAACGCACCCCCGAAAGGCCGTTTTGAGCGGCTGGGGTATATTGCGAAAGCATCGCTGTGTCAGGAAATTTATCCGTTATGCCTGGGGTCGCCCTTTTAATATTTGGTTGGTGCAGATTGATGGTGACTAATTCTCAAATCATCCAGATTCTGGAGAACATTTCTGAGCTACTTGAAGTGAAGGGCGAAAATATTTTTAAATCCCGCTCTTACCTGAACGCCGCTCGCTCCATCAAATTCCTAACCGAAGAAGTAGCTGACCTGGCAGCCCAGGACCGTCTGAAAGAAATTCCGGGTGTGGGAGAAGCTATCGCCAAAAAACTCCAGGAACTGGTGGCAACCGGGCGTTTGGAGTTTTATGAAAATTTGAAAGCGGAGTTCCCCCCCGGCATCAACTCCCTGCTGGCAATTCGCGGTATC
>DATIKD010000069.1:0-5255 GCA_035477965.1 Dehalococcoidales bacterium
GGTCGGAACCCACTTCGCGGGGATTGTCCATGCGAATTTTTACCCCGGTTTTAGTACCTGTACCGACCACCAGCGGTTTAACGTTGAAATACCGCCCGAAGAGGTCCTCCAGAGTGCCTACCAGCGGGGGAACAACGGAACACAAACAAACGTCAGTGATATCCGAACTCTTTAAACCGGCAGCCTGCAGAAGCGGAAACAGTAATGCCGCATATTCATCAGGAGTGCGGCTGATGCTGGTAGCCATTCGCCAGGTCACCTTCAAATCGTTCTTTTCGAAGACGCCCAGACCTGCACCTGTGTTTCCCACATCAATTGCTAATAACATTGCCAGCCTCCGATAAAACTATAATCCTGTCTGGCGGTCTTTTCATCCCGGCTCTGATTGCTCTTGTTTATCAGTCTTATTTTACGGGATGATGAGTAGAGTTGTCTATTTATAAAAAGCGCCGTCAGACTCTCCAGAACGCCGTGGACGAACCGATCTCTCCAGGTTGGGTTTTTCTTAACATAATGGCGAATGACAAACACGGGTCTTCTAACCCCTCGGATTACCGGCTAAAACACTTTTTCTTTCAGTTGTTTCAAGGATTTGGGTAGTAAAGGCAACAGGTCGCTGGCCAGCATACCGGCATCTCCCAGTTCTTTTTTTGCCAGTTCGGCCGCCAGAGCGTGCAAATAGACACCGCAAACGGCTGCTTCAAAGAGTTCAAGGCCCTGGGCAGCCAAACCGGCAATCGTGCCGGCCAGAACATCGCCTGTGCCGGCGGAAGCTAGTCCGGCGTTAGCAAAGGGGCTGACCATAGTTCGGCCGTCCGGTGCTGCCACAACGGTGTAGGCGCCTTTCAGTACAATCACTTTGTTCCACAGCCGGCCAGCTTGAAGAGAGGTTTCGATCCGGTTATTCTGGATTTCCTGAACGGTTTTTCCGGATAACCGCGCCATCTCAGCCGGATGGGGAGTGAAAACAGCCGGCGTACGAAAACGCTGGGCCCAGTCCGGCAGGGAGGCCAGGCAATTAAGCCCGTCGGCATCCACCACCATTGATTGTTTAAGCGGATTATCCAGCAAGATAGTTCTAATTAGCTCCTGAATGGACTGGCTTTGTCCGCTGCCGCAGCCGGCTAAAAGCACATTATATTGAGGCAACTGCTTCAGTATTATTTTGGCACCTTCACCCGGGATCACACCCTGAGAAGATTCTGGAAGCGGCAGGTAAGTTATTTCCGGAACTCTGGGGGCCACTAATCGTACCAGGCTTTGAGCAATAGCCAGAGTGACCAGACCGGCGCCTGTCCGGATACTGGCGGAACAGGCCAGACAGGCGGCCCCTGGATAGTTTATGGATCCAACCAAAGCCATAACCCGTCCAAAGGTACCTTTATGCGAGACTGCCGGTCTCTGCGGCAGCATCTTTTTAACTGCAGAGTCAGTCAATAGTTCGGTTTTCAAGCCGGCAGACAATTGCTCCGGCAGACCGATGTCCACAATGCTGATTTTTCCGGCATGTTCGGCTGCAGGCAGATTGTAAAGCCCGATTTTAGGAAAACCCAGCGTAACAGTGTGGTCGAAATGGGGAGTGGCCGGGTCAACCGCACCACTGTCGGCATCCACTCCGGAAGGTAAATCCAGGGCTATCAACTTTAGTTCGGGTCTTAAAGTGCGAGCGGTCTGAATGTAGTTCAGCACATCGGCAAAAGTCCCCTCCAAATTGCGTCTTTTGCCGGTGCCGAAGAAAGCGTCCAGCACTGCAGTGGCTTCGGCCAGCCATTCGTTAAACTTGCTCAAATTATAGTCCGATTCCAATTCCTTGTACGGAATGCCCCTTTTTAACACGGCGTCCAGGTTAACATCCTCCGCCGGGCGTTTCCCGCAGGACAGCACTTTAGTTCGGACTGCGCCCCAGTCAAACAAATAGCGGGCAGCCACCAGTCCGTCTCCACCGTTATTACCCGGGCCGACCAGAATCAGGATGTTCTGTAAAGATAGATTACCCAATATCCGGCGCGTTTCTTCAGCTACCGCTTTGCCGGCGTTCTCCATTAATTGAGAAAGAGAGATGCCGTATTGCGCGCTGTCCCGTTCTGCTTTTTGCATTTCAGCAATTGTCACTATTTTCATCGACATTTCCTTACCGTTATGACATAACGTTGTAGTTTGAAGTGTAGCAGTCTCAAGCCTGGAGGTCAATAAGTGGTAGCGGCATATTTTTATCGGACTACAAAACATCCCCGGTCTGCTAATAGCTTAAGCTGCCGCCTGCTGGGTGGTTTCTGTTTACAGGTCGATGACCATTCCTTCATAGGCAGGTTCAATCTGGATAGCCAGTTCTCCGGAAAGTGCCGCAAGTTCGGATTTTATCTCAGCTTCGTCGTGAGGATTAAGGTGCACCGCAATCACTCTGGGCAGGGTACCTTTGAGCTGTTTAATTGTAAGCAAGTCTTTTTTCAGGAGAGCAGGGGTCAGATGACCGGTCTTTTCCATTAGCTCCAGCCAGCGGTTACAGCCCGTGACTTCTATAAATAGCACATCAGGTGATATAGATTTCCAGACGGAGGCCGCGTTATTACCGGTGTCTCCGCTGTAAAAAAAGGAACGACCGCGTGAGTCTTTTACCTGAAAACCCAGTGTGGGAACAGAGTGGTTAACCGGAATACCCAGGATGCTGTATTCCCCTATTTGAAATGGATGGGAAGGTTGCACCAGTTGAAAATTAACCGCCGGCTGGCCCTCTGGAAGTTTATGAAAAGCGGCATAAACCGGGCTATTCAGGAAATTCTGGGTGAGGGTGTCAAAAACGGCCTGATGAGTGTAGATTTCAGTAGATTTTTGACCTAAAAACAGATTGATGGCAAAGGCCGGAATATCCCGGATGTGGTCATAATGGCTGTGCGTAAGCAAGACGGCTTTAAGGCTAAATTGTTCCTCAAAGGTCAGAGAGGAAGTTAAACTGCCGGCGTCTATTGCCAGAATACCATCAACTAACAGACACATACAGCGGGTATTTTGAGATTCAGAATTATGGGCGCCCAATAATTTTATTCGCATCGCTTCTTACCTTTAATACTGACGTTCAGGCTTATCTTAACATTTATTGGTTTAATAAAAAATGGAGCGAGGTATATGCCTCGCTCCATTACAATTGAAAATTGTTTTAACCGGAGATTATTTTCTTTCAATAACCATGGCCATGCCCTGTCCGCCGCCGATGCAAAGAGCTGCCATACCGTATTTGCTCTGCTGGCGCTGCATAGCCTGAACCAGGGTAACCACAATTCTGGCGCCGGAACAGCCGATAGGATGCCCGAGCGAAATCCCGCCGCCGTGAATATTGCTGATGGCGGTATTAATGCCCATTTCCTTGATAACACCCAGGGTTTGAGAGGCAAAGGCCTCATTTACTTCAAAAAGGTTAATGTCTTTAACCGCCAGACCGGCCAGTTTCAAAGCTTTGTTGGCAGCCGGAACAACACCCATGCCCATATAGGCCGGATCGATGCCGCCGGAGGCATAGGATTTGATGTAGGCCAGGGGTTTAAGACCATATTTCTTAGCTGCTTTTTCGGACATGATCAGGAGCGCGGCGGCCCCGTCAGTAATGGCGGAGGCATTGCCGGCGGTGATAGAGCCGTCCTTCTTAAAAACGGTTGGCAATTTGGCTAACTGGTCAACCGTGCTTTCCCTGGGATGCTCATCCACATCCACCAGTTTGATTTCTTTTTTCACGGTGATTTCAACCGGAACAATTTCCTGTTTGAAAGTCCCGTCTTTGGTGGCGGCGATGGCGCGGCGGTTGCTCTCAGCCGCATATTCATCCTGTTCCAGGCGGGAGATGTTGAATTTAGCGGCGATATTTTCAGCCGTAACGCCCATGTGATACCCGTAAAAACCTTCCCAGAGGCCATCCCAGATCATGCCGTCAACCATTCCGGCGTTGGCATCGGTCAATCTTCCCATGCGGTAGCCGTATCTGGCACTGGGCAGGTAGAAGGGAGACTGGCTCATGTTTTCCATACCACCTGCGATCACAACATCGGTGTCACCGGCTTTAATGGATTGGGCCGCCAGAGCTACAGCTTTTAAAGAAGAAGCGCAGACTTTGTTAACGGTGATGGAAGGCACTTCCTTGGGGATACCGGCGATTATCTGGGCTTGCCGGCCGGGGTTTTGTCCCTGTCCGCCCTGCAGGACATTGCCGATTATGACTTCATCAACATAAATTTCCTTGAGGGATTTGTCCCAATCATTGTACTTTTTTTCCAGGTCGGTTTCACCCACGTTCTGGAAAGCTTTGGGAGCCAGTTCATCCAGTTGAGGATTACGGCCTGGGCGGATACCCACTTTTTTCAGAGCGCCTTTGATGGCTACGGCCTGCAGTTTAACAGCCGACACATCTTGAAGAGCACCACCGAAATTACCAATGGCAGTTCTGGCAACGCTGACGATCACGGCTTCACTCATGAAATATCCTCCTAAATTTATCTTTGAATACCCGTCCTGAGCTATATTATTTTAAACTGTTTTGAGATAATCTGCCAGTTCAATCGGGATGTACATATAAGAATATGCCCATTTTCCAGGAGACAAGGCAAGGTTTTATTGACCTTTAAAAGCCGGCGGGCGGTTTTCACGGTAAGCCTGAAGTCCTTCCTGATAATCGAGGGTAGTTTTCAAATACTGACAAAGGGCATCCTCCAGTTGCAGACCTTCCGGGAATGACAATTGACTTCCCTTCAACATGGCCTCTTTGGCAGCCTGAACCGCCAGAGGAGCAGCCTGGCAAAGCATTTCAGCCCATTGAAAAACGCAATTATCAAGTTCGGATGAGGCCACAACCTGGTTGATCAGGCCTATCCTGAGCGCTTCAGCCGCGTTTATGATTTGACCGGTCAGGAGTAAAGCGGCCGCTGAAGACCAGGCCAATTGGCGGATGGCCCGCTGAGTTCCACCCCAGCCAGGGATAATACCCAGTTTAACTTCGGGAAAGCCAAAGGTGGCATTCTCGGCGGCAATACGGATATCGCAGGCTAGCGCCAGTTCCAGACCTCCCCCCAGGGCCGGGCCGCGGATGGCAGCAATCAGGGGTTTAAATGTTTCCAGACCGCGCATCAAAGAGGGAACAGCCGGCTCCGGTCCCGGACTGTAAGGCAGATCACCAATGTCCATCCCGCTGCAAAAAACTGGTCCCTTGCCGGTAACGATGCCCACCCGTAAAGATGAATCGCGGTTGAAATCCTCCAGTGCCGCCTGGAATT
>DATIKD010000070.1:0-42447 GCA_035477965.1 Dehalococcoidales bacterium
CCGGCCGGCCGCATCCTGTAATTGATAGACCGTCACAAAAGGTTCAACTACCGCATGCATGTTCTTTTCATCGATTTCAAGTATTTTATTCATCCGTCTTAATTCCAGGATGATGCTGCGCTCTTTAGCCATGTAGGTGGCCACATATTCAAAAGCGCGGGCGGAAGCCTTGAACAAGATGCCGGCCTGATTGCAATACCGGACGATTGCCTGTACTTCAGCAGTGGTAGCGGGCAGAAGGACGGCTGCGGGCGGATTATGCCGTTTATCGCCAAAAGCCAGCTTGTTGCCCCACACCTGGTTGTAGCTCTCCATTATCACCGGGTCCTGCGATAAATTTTCAGGTCCCACTATATCTTCAAAGGTCTTATATTCTTCTCTGGTCAGTTTCATTTTCCACTCCTTGTAAGCCGTCCATTGACAGCCAGCTACACTGACTGCTGAACGAGTTCGATAATATCCAGGACTTTAATTTTGTCGCCTGTGCCTTTAGCCGCTTCCTGAAAGATATGTTTGCACCACGGGCAGGCGCTGACAATGGCTTCCGCCCCCACTGAATGGGCTTCGCGCAGCCTTTCAGCCCCAGTCCATTTAGCGAAATCCGGATAGGTGTCAATCACCCCACCTCCCGCCCCGCAGCACCAGGCATATTCGCGGATGCGGTACATTTCGACCAGATTGAGTCCGGGAATGCTTTTTAAAATGTTACGCGGAGGGTCATAAACCCCGAAAGTGCCGCGCCGGTATTTTTTAGGAGGATCGTGCAAATATAACAAACTGCCTTTGGGTTTGTATTCCCGACCGTTCCAGTGTATCCAGGGTTCTCCCAGACGGCCCAGGTGGCAGGGATCGTGATAGGTAACCTGGATGGGCAGGGATTTCTTTAACTGCAGTTTGCCTTCCGTGATCAATTTTTCCAGGTATTGCGTGATGTGATAAACCTCAATGCCCAGATTTTTCTCTATTTTGTCATAGAGCACTTTATAGGTGGCATAACAGTCGGCGCAGGGAGTAACCAGAGTTTTAACGCCGGCTGTTCTGAAGGTTTCAGCCTGGTGTTCGGCGAACTTGGTCATCTCCCCGATGTAACCCAGTTCGTAAGCCCGGCCGCCGCAGCAGGCTTCATCGGCTCCCATGATAGCCAGGTCTACCCCCGCCCGCTGGAGAAGTTCCACTCCCGCCCGGGCGATGGGCCATTGGGCTTGATCATATGAATAGCGGCAGCCGGCATGATAAAGCACCTCGGCTTTCTCATCGCCCGCTCTTTTTACATTCAGCCCTTCCGCCCAATCACCACGTTCGGAGCGCGGTTTCATCATCATGTTATCTTCTTTGCGCAGATTGCGCATTAGGGGCTGATGCTGGGGTAGAAGCTGGCCGTCATCTACACACTTGATTCTCAGTTCCTGCATGTGCTGCAAGGGCTCAATGTCATTGGAGACTTTGCACGAGATATCGCAGGAGCCGTCCATCATACATTTGTAAACTACATCCAGAAATGACTCATTAATTTCAAGATGGCCTTTAAGCAGGGAGTACCCCAGGTTAAATTTGCCGCCTGAAGCATAAGAGTGGAATTGGTATCGGGCCACGGAAGGACACCCGTCCATAAAGTCAAAACTCCGGACATTGCGCCAGGGTATGGTTTTGCAGTATGAACACCGGGTACATCTCATCATATCATGTTCATAATTTTCCCAGTTCAACAGTTAGCCTCCTTAATTGACAAGTAATTCCAAAAATAAGTTAGGGTTAGATGAGCGTTTTTAAAAATAGGCCTGTGCGGCTCGCTCTCCTTTAGAAACATAATTTACCCGGATTCAAAATACCGTTCGGATCGAATATGGCTTTGACCTGCTTCTGCATCTGGGCGGTATCCCCGGAGCGGCGGTAAGCCGCAGATGTCATGCCTGCATAGGGCCGGGAGAAGAAAGCGCCCCGGGCTTCCAGTGCATCGATCAGAATGTGCATAAATTCGCGGGTTTTTTCAGTCTCCTGCTTATCCGCCGGATTATAGAAAAGGTCAAATTCACAATGGCAACTGGTGCCCTGGGCGACCGGCTGGAGATAAGTTCCAACATCCGCCAGAGGATATCCAAAGCGGCGGGCTGTTTCAGCCAGAATGCCGGCCATTTCCGGAGTTCTGCCCTGAGTGGTCAGGAAAAAGACTTCAGCCAGATTGCCTCGATAGCGTGTTTTCCAATACGGTTCAGAGGAAGGAACGGCCAGTTGAGATGCCATTTCAGCCGCGCTGAGAGTTCCCAATTCCGTCTCTACACTTAAGCCGAAGGATGAGGCCAGTTCTTTTAAATCTGCCTCCAGGTATTGGACTTTCTCCGCAGGCAGAGGGCCGTAGCCTTCACAACTGACAAACATTATCCAGGGGGGCAACTGGCGGCTCAGGCGGCTGATTTCAGAAGGAGAGTGGCGCAGCAGCGCCGCCAGATTCAATCCGTTCAGGATGAAAATACTGCCGGTGAAACGAATGCGGGTCAATTTATAGCTTAATTCAATCAAGGGTTCCAGCCGGGCGTTAGGAACGAAGAAAGCGCGGCTGAAGTCTGATAAAAAGCGGGTTTTGAGTGACATCCAGGTCACAATCCCGATAGTTCCCTGAGCACCCGAAACCAGCCGCTGGGGGTCCATCTGGGTGGGGCCGAAGGGGCTCATCTGGGCTTTTCCGATTTCCCATTGCTGTTCAAGCGTATCGGGCCCGGCGGCTTCACCGGTACGCATTCTGTCTCCGGTACCAAAAACGATTTCCAGGCAGAGCATGGGGTCGGTACTGTCAAAATGCAGGCCCGGCATTGTCACGGGCTCTCTCTCCAAAATGCTGGTCAGGACGGATTTAGTGCGGCGGGGAGACAGGGGCAGATAAGCCGACATTCCTGATTTGGCCAGTTCTGCCTGCAGTTCTCCAAAAGTAACGCCCGGTTCTACGATAACCACCCGGTTGGCGCGGTCAACCCGCAATATTTTGTTCAGGCGGCGCAGGTCCACTATCACCGTGCCTTCCCGGTTCGGAAGGGTATCTCCCCTGAAATGCGGCGCTCCGGAGCTAAGGGGTACCAGTGGGACTTGCCTGCGGTTGGCCAATTCGACTATTTTCTGGACCTCAATCAGACTGGCCGGCCTCACCACACAGGCCGGGTTTTTTCCGGTGGCAAAACTGCAGTCAAAAGCATATTCCTGCAGTAAGTCCGGGGTGTCCAGAACATTTTCTTTTCCGGTAATCAGTTCAAGTTCATTTTTGATCAATTTCAACCTCCTTCAATCAGGGACAGGATAATCAGTTACGGAGCAGGCGTTATAGTTTGTTTGTAAACAGGGATCAGGTTTTGTTGACAGCCTTCTTTAAAGCAGCCGATAAGAGCGGCGCCACTATCTTCCAGTCGCCCTTAATCCCGTAATGGGCTGCCCTGAAAATATTGGCCTCCGGGTCTTTATTGATAGCCACTACCATTTTGGCTCCGGAGAACCCGCTCAAATGCTGGCTGGCGCCGGAGATACCGATTGCCAGATACAGGTCCGGGCTGACAATTTTGCCGGTTAAACCGATTTGCCGGGTATCTGCAATCCACCCTCTATCACAGGGTGGGCGGGTGGCGCCGACAGCCCCGTTTAATATACCTGCCAGTTCTTCCAGTTGTTTAAAACCCTCGGCGCTGCCAATGCCGCGGCCGCCAGCCACCACTACACGGGCATCCTCCAGTTTCACGCCTGTTGCCGGTTCAACCCGGTGTTCCACCAGGCGAGTTTTACAGTCTTCCGGACTGAAGGCATAATCGATTTGCACGACCTTGCCCTGCCGTGAACTCTCAGGCGAGGCCGGGACGAAGGATTTTCGGCGCAGAGCGGCTATTTGCGGATTGGTTGAACAGACCTGGACTGCCTGAGCATTGCCGCCATAAACCGGACGCGTCATGAGAAGGCGCCGGCTGGCCGGGTCAATCTCCAGCGCGGTACAATCCATGGCGGCACTCGTGTTAAACCTGAAGGCCAAACCGGGTGCCAGGTCTTTTCCGGCTGCAGTTTGACTCAGCAAAACAATTTCCGGTCCGGTATGTATGACTGCTTTCTCAAGTGCCGCCAGATATAATTCGGCCGAATAATCTTTTAAAGATGAGTTTTCTACCCGATAGACCAGATCAACTCCCAGAGAAACCGCCTCTTGCGCAGCCGGCTGCAATTCACTGCCGATCAGAACGGCTGCCAGTTCGTGCCCGGATGCCTTCGCTAAGCTCCGGCCGGCTCCCAGCAATTCATAAGTGGAGGGAGAAAGACGGCCTCCGGTAGTTTCGCCAAAAACCAGGATTGTTTTATTTTCTGTCATACCAGTAACTCCCCTTGATCAAGTAAATGGTTATTTAAGTTCAAAAGACCCCAGCATCCTTCATTTTTCCCACCAACTGCAGGGTTTGTTCGGCCGGGCCGGCACCTTCCAGCATTTCGCATTTGATGTTATGGGCGGTCTGTTCCATTTTCAGGAAGGCGGCAGGACCTGACCGGCTTTTATCCATCCCAATCTGCTGAGCGTTCCAGACAGTGAGCGGTTTTTTATTGGCGGACATAAAGGCTTCTACTCCCGGTTCTCGTAAAGTACCTGCTTCGTAACTGGTGGTAACTACTGCCGGCAGCGCCGAATCAATCACATCAAAACCATCCGGCATGATTTTTTCGACCCTGATACGGTCTCCGTTCAACTCCACTTTGCGGGCACAGGTGATACAGGGAATACCCAGCAGGCAGGCGATTCCGGTCCCCACCTGTCCGGCATTAGTGTCTGCCGCCTGTATTCCGCACAATATAAGGTCAAAGGCTCCAATTTTGCGGATGGCGGCTGCCAGAGACGCAGCCGTCAGACAACTATCAAAATCACTAAAAATTTCATCCTCCAACAGAAATAACTGGTCGGCACCGGCTGCCAGAGGGGCTTTAACTACCGTGCGCACCAGTTTTTTACCCAGACTGATAACCGAAACAGTGGCCGGCTGAGTGTCCTTGATTTTCAAGGCGGCTTCCAGTGCATTTTCATCGAATGGGCTTAATACCGGCGGAGTGGCTTTGGGCAGCACGGCCTGTTTGGCTGCTGCATCAATTTTAAACAATGAGAGCGGCGCCTCCGGGTCCAGGACTTGCTTCATACATACCATGATATTTTTCATTTAGTTCTCCCTGGTTCATCCATTTATATTGGAACCCGCCGTTTCAGGCCTTTTAACAGAGGTCTCGAGTGAGGCGGCGGCCAGTTCGGCGATATCCATGACGGGCAGTATACTCTCGCCTTCTGCGGCCCTGGCGGCATCTTCAAACATCTGAAGGCAGAAAGGACAGGCGGTGACTAAGGCTTCAGCTCGTGTTTCGTTAGCCTGCTTTAAACGCATCTCACTGATTCTTTGGCCGGTTTTTTCTTCCAGCCACATCCGGCCGCCGCCTCCGCCGCAGCAGAAGGCGTTATTCTGGTTTTGGGCCATCTCAACTGTCTCGATGCCGGGAATGTTTTGCAGTATTTGACGGGGTGAGTCAAAAATATCGTTAAAGCGGCCCAGGTAACAGGGGTCCTGGTAGCTGACGATCTTCCGGATATTTCCGTTGAGCCGGATTTGTTCATTCTTTATCAAACCTGCCAGAAATTGGGTATGATGAACTACTTCAAACCGCCCCCCCAGTTGCGGGTATTCATTTTTCAGGGTGTTGTAACAGTGCGGGCAGGCAGTGACTATTTTCTTGATATTATAACCCTGCAGAAGCTGGATATTGTTCAGGGCCAGCATCTGGTAAATATGTTCTGCTCCGAACCGCCTGGCAGGATCACCGCAGCACATCTCTTCTTCGCCCAGAATACCAAAATTGACTCCCGCTTCCTGCATCAGTCTGGCAACGGCCCGGGCTATCTTCAGACTGCGGTCTTCCAGTGCTTCGGTACATCCCACCCAGAAAAGAACATCAATATTGCGGTCTTCACCGGCTATCTTTATACCCATCCCTTCTGCCCAGTCAGTGCGGGCATTTATTGTACCCCGCCAGGGATTACCCCTGACTCGTAAATTTTTTAGAACATCACGGGCAGTCTCGGTGGTCTGAATCATCTGCAGGTGGCGGCGGAAATCAATAATTTTATCAATATGTTCTATGCTGACCGGGCAGGTTTCCTGGCAAGCCCGGCAGGTGGTGCAGGACCAGATGGCCTCTTCACTGATGACGCTGCCGGTTAGTGGTTTCTGGGCGGCATCCGTCTGAAGGCCTTTTTCACCGTCAACCGGTACAGCGCTAACCGTAGAAAGACTGTTTTTAAAAAGAGCCGGGCCGGATTTAAAAAGGTGTTCTCTGAGGTCTAAAACAAGTTCTCTGGGGGATAGCTCTTTACCGCTCAGCCTGGCCGGACAAACCATGTGGCAGTGTCCGCACCAGGTACAGGCGCCCAGGTCAAGGAGTTGTTTCCAGGTGAAGTCCTGCACACGGGACACTCCAATTGTCTCGGGTTTGTTCAGATCAACCGGCCTGAGCGACCCTTTCGGCTCCAGACTTTGAAAAGCCAGATTGAAAAAGGAAGCCAGCGGGTGCAGGTGTTTGGAGCGCGGAGCATAAATCAGGACTCCCAGCAGAAGTAAATAGTTTACCCACCAGAGACTGGTGAATAAGGTCTCCAAACTGGTCAGGGTGATGGCGGAACCGGCAAACCAACCGGCCAGGGCGCTCCCAACCGGCGGCCAGTCGCCAGGAGCGGCATAAAGGGCATATCCGGTGCCTGCTATTAAGTAATGCAACACCATCAGTACCAGAATGACTGTCAAGAGCAAGGCCTGAGTGATTTTTTCCTCAGCGTTTTGGGGCCGGGCCAGCCTCTCCGGCCTGATTATATAACGTTTTATGATCACCCACAGGATAGATATGATAACCAGGAACGCCGCCAGATCCAGGATCGAAAAACTGACTCGTTCAAAAGTACTGCCGTTATACACTGAGAACAGTCCCATTCCGGCTCCCAGGCCGATGAAAATAACGTAGGCCAGGCTGAATAGTATCAGTCCCCAGAACATTAACGTATGTCCCAGAGCGGCGGGGTCTTTAAAAGTCAGGCTTTTCAGGTTGCCGGATTGGGTTAATATTAGAGACAGAGCCCTTTTCAGGCGGTAAAACAGACGGTCAAAGCGGTTTTCCGGACGCCCTTTTTTGATCAGACAGATATTAAAATAAACCCGTTGAACAAAGAGGGTCAGCGCGACAGCAAATAAAAACCAGAATAGAATGAATCCCGAAATACCCGGATAACCGCTGGTCAGAATTGACATAATGTATTCCAATCCGGACTTATCAGCGGCTCAAAAGACTGAGCTAACAGACAATTCGATATTTATCTGAGCTGATTGTCCAGTACTTATTCAAATTGTTAACTAAAAAGTTTTAGCAATATTGGCTGATACTTGTTTGGCGGCTTCTTTTACTTCATGCAAGAATTCCGGCATTTTCGGTCGGATACGGCTTTCGGGGCCGATAATGCTTACAGCGGCCGGCTGGACATAGTTCAAAACCGGGGCTGAAATACAGATACAGCCGCTGATTCTTTCTCCATATGAGATGCAGTAACCGGCTCGCCGGGTTTTAAAAACTTCTGCTTGCAGAGTTTTTTCCGTAACCATCTGTCCGGTGGGATATTTGAGGTCCATGAACTGCATGGCGTTTTTCAGTTCATCATCGGTCAACTGTGACAGCAGGACTTTGGAGGATGCTCCGGCGGGAACATGTCCGGTCTTGCGAGTCACCTCTGCCACACGCAGATCAAATCTGGCGGGGATTTCCCGCAGGTTGATGTATTGAATACCGAGTAAAATATTGATAAAAACAGTTTCACCTGTGACATCGCTCAAATGACTCATGGCCTGGAACCCGCAGGTTATCAGGTGTTCGTGGGTAGTATATGGATTGGCCACTATTCTGGAAATAGAGTGCCCCAGATAGTACTGACGTTTTATCGGGTCCTGAATCGCCAGATTGGAATCTACCATGGCTTTCAGTATTCTGTGCACCGTGGCTTTATTAATCTGACAAATGCGGGCGATTTCGGTTATATTATATACCCCGTGACTGAGGCAGGTTAAAACGTTGGCGGCATAAAAAATGGACTTTACAGCCGCCGGTTCGCCTTCCATTTTAACCAGTAAATCATTCATATCCATGCTGGTCAGAGGATTATTGGTATCTTTTCTCCAGGAAATGGGAACATCTCTATCATATGGAGTCATCCCGGTTCTCCTTTTTTTATTGACTGCCCGAAGGCAGCCGGGAGTTCTCGCTATTTTTGATATTGCAGAATATTTTAAATAATTCCAGTCAGTATAAACAGAAACTAAATGACACCTCTTAGTCTGGGATCCAGCGCATCTCTGAGACCATCGCCCATCATGTTAAAGCCGAAAACCACCAGCATTATAGCGATACCCGGTCCGAGACATAATTCGGGGTTGGTCAGCAGGAATTTATAGCCTTCATTAACCATACTGCCCCAGGCGGGTGTGGGGGGATTGATGCCGACTCCCAGGAAGCTGAGACCGGCCTCAGCCAGGATGGTGGAACCTAACCCGACGGTGAGCATAACCAGCAGGGGTTGAAAAGAGTTGGGCAGGATATGCCGGATCATGGTCCGCAGATTACTCATGCCGATGGACCGCGCTGCCAGAATATAATCATTTTGTTTAACTGCGGTAGCCACACCGCACATCATGCGGGCCGGCGCAGCAATAAAGCCAATACAAAGAGCAATTATTACGTTTCTCATACCGCCGCCCAGCAGCGAGGCGATCAGCAACGCCAGTAAAAGCATGGGAAAAGCCATCAGCGCGTCCACAAAGCGCATGATGATCTGGTAGGTGAAGCCGCCAAAAAAAGCCGCAATCAGCCCCAGAGTGATGCCTACCAAAGTGGAAATAGAGACGGCAATAATCGCAATTATGAGTGAAATTCTTGAACCGTAAATCACCCGGCTCAACGTATCTCTGCCCACTGAATCTGTGCCAAGCCAGTGGGTCAGGCTGGGTGATTGCAGTTTATTGGGCAAATTCAATTTGTAGGGGTCGTAAGGAGCCAGCAGCGGCGCAAAAATTGCGGTAATGATGAATACCAGAATGATGATCATGCCGATCACAGGAAGAGGCCGGCCAAAAAATACAGAGAAGAAGCGTTTTGCCTCGCTGTATCTGGGTGGAGCCTGTGAAGCATCAATTTCGCCGACCGCTGGTACAGGTCCAGAGCTTTTACTCATTTTCGAACTCCTTAGTCGAATCTAATCCTTGGTTCCAACCAACCGTAAGAAATATCTACTGTCAGATTGGCCAATACCACTGCAATTCCCAGCAGTAGAACTACAGCCTGAACTACCATAAAATCCTGTTGCAGCATGGAGGATGCCATCAACCGGCCTATGCCTGGAATATTAAAGATGGTTTCAATCAAGACTGAACCGCCAAAAATCAAGCTAACCTGGAGGCCCATGATGGTAATAACCGGAATAAGGGCGTTTTTCAAGGCATGTCTAGTAGTTATCAAGCGTTCACTGAGACCTTTGGCCCAGGCAGTGCGGATGTAGTCCTGCTGAATGACTTCCAGCATGGAAGAACGCGCCTGGCGGCATTGGGCGGCGATTGTGAAGAGGGACATACAAAATACCGGCATTAACAGTTGCTTGGTACTGAGCCAGAAATCGGTGAAGGGTGAAGTGTACCCGCCGGTCGGAAACCATCCCAGAGTTAATGAGAAAAGAAAGATCAGGAAAATACCTGCCAGAAAACCGGGCATGGTGATTCCGATGTTGGCCAGGAAGGTGATTATGGTGTCAATCCATTTGCCTCTTCTCATAGCACAGATCACACCGGCAAATATTCCCAGCGCGTTGCCAAAAATAAAAGCGGCAATCCCCAGGTGCAGGGTGATCGGGATACGCTGTTTGATTAAGGTACTAACACTGTCATCGTAAAAAATTGAAAGCCCAAAGTCACCCTGAGCCAGATTACCGACCCAGTTGATATATTGAACCGGCAGAATATCGTTCAGGCCGTATTTTTCGCGCAATTCCCATAACTGCTGTTCGTTCAGGGTGCCTATTTCCCCTGCGCTTAGATATAATACCAGCGGGTCGCCGGGTAAAAGGCGCATCACCAGGAAAACGATAATAGTAATCAAGATAATAGTGATTAGCCCTAATAACAGACGCCGCGTAATATAAGTTGTCATCAGATACCTCCGGATAATTCAGTGCTCCGTTGTTTTACGCCATCGGTCATTATCCTGAATCAGCCAGGCCCATCCATAAAATAATGGTGGCGATGATGAACCAGTGGTAAGATTTATCCAGTCTTTTCAGTGGGGCAACCTGCCGGTAGTTTATTTCAGGTTGCCCCGCGTCTTCAGAGTTGTATTTTGCCAGAAAACCGGACTGGCTTTCTTTCGTTTAAAGTGCTATCTCTTCAACCAGATGTCAGCTGACTCATACCAGCCGCTGGTGCTGTTGGAATGGAACCAGAAGTTGTTAACCTGCCCTGCTCTGGAAACAAAGAGAGAATTGGTGCCGGCCAGCGGAATGCCGATGCTCTCATCATAAATTATTTTGACAAGTTCTTTGAGCTGGGCGATGCGCCGGGTCTCATCCGGCTGTGAATAAAGCTGGTCCCATTTGGCCTGCCATCCGGGCGGACGGTAAAAACTGGTAAAGTTATCTTTATCACCCCAGCGGGCGACGTAGTTTACCAGATTGACCGGTTGTGGGAAACCGGTATAAAGAATACCTTCCCACCCCTCTCTTTGCAGAGTGGTGATGCGCGGGACGGTGGCGATGTCAACTTCAGCCTCGATGCCCACATCTTTGAGATAGGTTACCAGGGTGGTTAAAATATCCCGGCGGGCCCTGGTATCGGTTAGTAACTTGGTTTTAAAGCCTCTGGGATAACCGGCGGCAGTCAGCAGTTGTCTCGCTCTGGCCGGGTCGTAGGTACGGGCAGCCAGGTTGGGATCATACCATGAGTTCTGAATTGTAGCCATCTGGTAGGTAGTGGTGTATAACCCCATGCCGATGCCTTCGGAAATGCCTTTTCGGTCTATGGCATATTCCAGGGCTTCACGCACCCTTTTATCCGCAAAGGGTGACTTCGGGTTATTGCCGTCAGGCATAATCATATGCACCCAGTCAAGACCCTGCGGACCTGATTCAAAATTCTCCTTTCTTAACTGCAGTACATCCACCGGCTCGATCGGTTGGGCGCGGTGAATCTCTCCGGCTTTGAAAGCCATCAGCATAGCAGTAGGATCGGTGATGCAGCGATAGGTGATGGAATCCAGGTAGGGTTTACCTGGTTGCCAGTAGCCGGCGAATTTAACTCCTTTTACAAAATCATCCCGCTTCCAGCTATCGAATCTGAATGGACCGGTACCTACGGCCCGCTCTTCAGGGGTCTTCTTGGTTTGCATAGCGGTAGGCGAGGACATCTGGCCGATTACAGTCTGGGCCAGGCGCAGCAACAGGGTGTAATCAAACTCAGTCAAATTCAAGCGTATGGTATGGGAATCAATTATGTCATAGGAAGAGATTTTTCTGAGTACGGCGGAGCCGGCCAGATTGGCGGCCAGTGTCTGCTCCAGATTATATTTGACCGCTTCGGCGTTGAAATCAGTTCCATCATGGAACTTGACTCCCTTGCGCAGTTTAAAGGTGATGGTTTTTCTGAAAAGGTCGGTTTCCCAGGATTCAGCCAGCCAGGGGAACAACTTTTCATTTTCATCCGTTCTGATGAGAGGTTCAAAAATAGGATAGGTGATAGACGGAGAGTTGGCATCGATATGGCTTCCCATATTGGTGATACCCAGGGTGGAGGCCCAGATAAAATGGCCTCCCAATTGCTGGGGTGCCGAGACTCTCCATGCACCCGCGGGCAGGGCCGACTGTACAGTCGGAGAAGCGGCCGGAGTAGTAGGTGAGGCGGGAGTAGCGGGGGTTGTTCTGGGAGTTGTGGGAGTTGTGGCAGCCGGAGTTGTAGCTGCAGGAGTGGTTGCAGCCGGAGTAGTGGCAGCCGGAACAGCAGGCGTTGTGGCCGGAGTGGTTACGGTAACAGGAGCAGTTGGAGTTGCAGGGGTGGCAGTGGGAGTGGCCTGACAGGCCGGAAGTACCAGAGTCAGTATCAACAGGAATGCCAATGGAATGAAATACTTTTTCATGCTCACCTCCTCAATATTTGTAAAATTCGATTTTTCGAATTCCTACTTGTCCTGACGGAAAAAATTATCAAGTTATAGAAGGTGCTCGGGCAAGGGCTTTATTAACCTGGGTTGAAAATGTGTCTCCCAGTTCTCCACAAAAATGAGCCGGCGCCCTTTGATTACCTGTATTTTCAATATGTAAATGCGTTTGGGACCGATTCCATTCGTACATTTTGGTGGTAATGGGCCGGTTTATCCCGGTATCCGTCCTCTTTTATAAGATTTACTGGTATCCGTTAAATTAGCAACTATAGTTGCAATTATACCGATGTCACTAATATACGCTTGTCGCTATTGTTTGTCAATAGTGCAAACAGGACAAAGTTTATATTGTTTTCCGGGCGGTATTCTTCAAGACGGTAAATAGCCTGGTTTATGGCTCATTATGAAAAAGGGTTTTAGTTCCCATGGGAAAAAATGCCGGCAGAATGGCAGTGAAAGTATCACATTTCGTAAGTTTATTGTGACCCTTCAGTAATTATTGTGAGGTTTTTGTGATGACCGGATGATAGGCTAAATCCAGCCGCAGTATTTGAGAGAAAAAATGTGAACAACCAGGTTTACCGGTTCCGGCTGGGATCTTTGGTTTGCACTGTCATCAGTGACGGCAGGTATGTTTACGCTCCCCCGGTTTACCCTCCTCCGGCGGATTTTATATTTTCGGATGCTCGCCGCGAACAGATCGAAGATGCTTTTCGAAAACGCATTTTAAAACTGGAAGAGAGATATTTCTGGAACAGCGCCTGCAACTGTCTGCTGGTGGATTCCGGAGGCCAGTTACTCCTAATAGATTCCGGGGGCGGCAGTTTTGGACATGAAACCGGAAAATTGTATAAGAATCTGCTGGCAGCCGGGGCCTGTCCGGATACCATAAACTGGGTAGTTTTAACTCACGGCCATCCTGATCACATCGGGGGTGCCGCCAGTACTGAAGGCCGGGCCATGTTTCCCCAGGCTCATTACATTATGTCTAAAGATGAATGGGACTTCTGGCGTTCCGGGCGGGCCGAGGGCGTTATACGCGAATTCAATAAAGATATGCTCCTGAAAACGGAATATGGAAAGCTGCCGGCTATTCAGCATCAGTTAATTCTGATTGAAGGAGAAACGGAAATAATCCCGGGAGTCTTTGTCCTTCCCATTCCCGGCCATACCTCAGGACAAATCGGGGTGTGGTTGGCCTCTCAAGATAAACGTCTTTTGTATCTTTCGGATTCATTCTTTCACCCCGTTCAAATTCAATGCCCCGAGTGGAGTGGTATAGCTGACCTGGATTCAGACCAGACCATTGTCACTCGGTACTGCCTGCTGCGCCAGGCGGTCAGTGAACATGCCATGGTGATGGGCTTTCATTTCCCTTTTCCAGGTTTGGGTTGGGTAGTTCGCTATAAAAACCGTTTTATCTGGCTGGAACACAAGATTACAGAAGAAAACCCGATGCCTGAGCATGTTCCGGCCTGGGAAAAGAACCCAGTATAAGGACCGTGATCAATACAAGCTGAAGCGCAAGCGAAACACCTGATTCGCCTTGCTTGTCATGCCGGATGCGGGGCGGATTCGTCTGCGGTCATGGCTGTTTAGGGGCCCCTCCCCGCCGGATTCTTCGCCCCGATCAGGTATAAAGGCATGCTCGGGGCTCAAGAATGACGACGTGGGGATGGATTCTCCTTTTTCGTTGTCATGTTTGAGCGCCACGAAGGACCTGGTGGTCCCTTTCGGTTGTCATCCTGGAAGCCTCGAATGGCGAGGCTGAAGGATCTGGACGAGGGGTGGTAAGCGGTTCGATTCCTGCGTTCGTGTCAAATTAGCCCCAGTTATTGAGTCCCCCTCCCATCCAGATTCTTCGCCCCGCTCAGGCATGAAGACGTTCTCGGGGCTCCAGAATGACAGGTTTGGGATAGGATTCCCTCCGTCGTTGTCATCCTGGAAGCCTCGAATAGCGAGGCTGAAGGATCCGGACGAGGGGCGGTAAGTGGTTTGTCATGTTGGAGGCCTCGAATGGCGAGGCCGAAACATCTGGAGGAGGGTGGTCAGACTTTGGGGCAAATCATCAGATTGGCTGGGCCTTATAAATGGATCTGGGTTCCCCCGGTATCCAGACAGGCGATTTCAAATTGGACTGCACAGGTTTTCCTGCCGGTAAAACCAGTCTAAACCGGGGATCGATTAACTTGTGCCATTTCGCCACATCTGACCCAGTTTGACAAATTCCGAATAGGAATCGATCTGTTTTTGCCGTTCGGAAGAATCCCATTTTAGATAACCGGCCATCTCGGCAGCAACTGTGTCCACGGCCGCCTGTCCCTGATCAGCGGCAAAACCCATCAGGCTGCGGCGCAACATAAAATCGGCAATGGTCACTGCTGACTCATTCTCCACAGCCCATTTTATCTGAGCCAGAATATCCCGTCTTCCCGTGCAAACCGGCTGCTTAATACGCGGTTCAAGTTGAGTGGCATCCAGTACGCGGGTGAATTGTGAACCATAAATGGATGCCAGATGATGGATGGTGTCAACCGGCAGCCCATAAACTGCGGCCGCGCTTTCTTTTTCACTCAGGCTGACCGCCGGGGCTCCAGGCAAGAGGGCAGAGTCTGTAATACATCTGGCAGAGACTTCCAGTTGACGGCAAACGCGGTCAACTGCCTCTTCGGCTATTCCGCGATGGGCGGTTATTTTTCCACCCAGAACGGTAATCAACCCCGGAAATCCGCTGCTGGCATGGTCCAGGATGCGGTGAGCCCGTGAGGTGGCTGAGGCGGAAATGTTCTCACGGCCGACTAGCGGCCGTAAACCGGCCTGGGTATATAATATCCGGCTGTGGTCGAAGCCGGGAAAGTAACGAGCGGTCTCTTTCACCAGGTAATCCACATCCTGGGCAGTGGCATAGACCCGGTCTGCATCGCCGGCATAATCCGTATCGGTAGTGCCGATGAGAGAGAAATCCTCCCATGGAATGACAAAGAAAAGCCGGCCGTCGCTTTTGGCAAACAAGACCAGCGCTTTTTCGGAGAGCTTTGGGGTAACCAGATGGATGCCTTTGGTTTTACGCAGACCATGGTGAGTTTTGACCTGGAATTGTTTCCAAACAAGATCGGCCCAGTGTCCGGTGGCGTTGATCACCCTGCGGCCGCGGGCGGAATATCTTGCTCCGGTTAACATATCCTGAATCTCGATACCCATCACACCTGAGGGTGACTTTGTTATGCCGGTGGCTGAAGCGTAATTTAAAATGCAAGCCCCTTTTTGGGCGGCTTCCAGCAAATTTTCCAGGCATAACCGTTCCATTAATCCGGCTTCGCAATCGGTGTATCCGTATGCTCCACTCAAGTTTTTAATCCCACGCAGGGCTGGTTCAAGTTCAAGGGCTGCGGCTGCCGCGAATTTTTTCCAGCGCGGTGCTTGCTGGTCGATCGCCAGCAGATCATACAACCAGAGTCCGAACGGCAGGCTAATCCGATAAAAAGTCTCCGTGCGCGGCAGAGGGATTATAAAAGGCAGGCGGCGTACCAGATGAGGCGCAATTCTCAGCAGGATTTCCCGTTCTTTGAGATCATATCGGACCAGCCGCCACTGCAATGAGCGCAGATAGCGCAAGCCGCCGTGGATCAGGCGGGAGGAGCGCGAGGTAGTACCGCAGGCAAAATCTTCTTTTTCGACCAGTAAAGTACTTAAGCCGCGCAAAGCTGCATCACGGGCTATCCCGCTGCCGATTATTCCCCCGCCGACGATAATCAGATCAAAAAGTTCGTTTTGAAGTCTTTCCGGTTGGCGTTTCATAGCGTTTGTGAGCGGTATCCTATCTCTCTTCCTCGGCCCAGCCCGCGGCATGCCTGACGGCTTTTTGCCAGCGCCTATATAGGTACTGACGCTGGTCAGCGGTCATGCCAGGCTCAAAAGTTTCAGAAGCCTGCCACAACCGGCCTAATTCCGATTTATCTGTCCAGAAACCACCGGCCAGCCCTGCCAGGTGCCCGGCTCCCATGGCAGTTGACTCATTAACCGCTGCAACCTGAATGGGTATGTTCAGAATATCGGACTGAAACTGCATCAGGAAGCGATTAGCCGAACCACCGCCGTCGACCCTCAGTTGGCGTATGGACTGTCCGGTTTCAGCTTGAAAAGCTTCGGCTACGTCCCGCACCTGGTAGGCGATTGATTCAAGAGTGGCTCTCACAATATGCTGGCGGGTGGTGCCGCGGGTCAGTCCCAAAACTGTGCCGCGGGCATACATGTCCCAGTGAGGAGCTCCCAATCCGGCAAAAGCGGGCACAAAATAGACCCCTCCGGTATCCGGCACTGCCCTGGCCAGGGTTTCGCTTTCGGCTGCATTGGAGATTATTTTCAGTCCGTCGCGCAGCCACTGGACCGCCGCGCCGGTCACAAATATACTGCCCTCCAGGGCATAATAAATCTTATCCTGGAGCCCCCAGGCGATGGTAGTGACCAGTCCTTTCTCAGACTTGATGGCCTTTAGACCGGTGTTAAAAAGCAGAAAAGACCCCGTACCATAAGTATTTTTGGCATCTCCGGTCTCATAGCAGGCCTGGCCGAAGAGGGCCGCCTGCTGATCGCCGATGACTGATCCGATGGGTATCCCTTTTTCTCCCAGCCAGCCGGGCCGGGTATTTCCGTAGATGCAACCTGAGGGGCAGACAGCGGGAAGTAAGCGGGCCGGGATATTCAGGATTTCCAGGAGTTCCGGGTCCCACTGGAGGGTGTGGATATTGAATAACATGGTACGGCAGGCATTGGAAAAATCAGTTATGTGCAAACCGCCCGTTAATTTCCAGACCAGCCAGCTATCCACCGTCCCAAAAAGCAGTTCCCCGTTTTCCGCCCGTTTTTGTCCGTCCGGAATATTGTCCAGAATCCAGCGCAGTTTGGTGGCGGAAAAATAGGCATCAATCAATAGCCCGGTTTTATCTTTAACCAGTTCCTTCAGGCCTCGCTTTTTGAGTTCCTCGCAAAGCGGGGCAGTACGCCGGCATTGCCAGACCAGGGCATTGTAAACGGGCAGTCCGCTGCGGCGGTCCCAAACCAGGGTGGTTTCGCGCTGATTGGTTATGCCCAGGCCTTTAACCTGACTAAAATCGGCCTGCGCCAGATGCACAACCTTTCTGGCGGTGTTCAAAGCAGTATTAAAGATATCCAGAGGGTCCTGTTCGACCCAGCCGGGCTGAGGAAAAATTTGTTTAATTTCATCAGTAGTTTTGGCCGCAATCCTGCCGGCTTTATCAATCAATACCGAAGTACAACCAGTGGTGCCTTCATCGATTGCCAGGATGTACTGTTTGTCAGACATAAAACCGCCTCAGGACAGGGCTTTTATCCGAGTATAACACAGGAATGAGCTTGAATGAAACACAGGGAAGCCGGTTTGTAGAATTATTCAAGATCAATAAACAGACAAAACAAGAAATCGACCAAACTATAATCTACCATCAAGTCGGCGCAGTTTCGCAATTTGGTTGTACCGGGCCAGGGGGCAGGATGATTGCCCGCCCAAAACCACAGAGGGAGACCTGCCGGCAGGTCTCCCTCTGTACTTTAGTGCTTTGTATTATTTTTTTAATATGGCGGCCAGGTCGGCCTCGGGAGTGGTAATCGGATGCAGTTCGAATTTTTCCACGATTGCTTTCAGTATATTGGGCGAAATAAAAGCCGGCAGCGTGGGTCCCAGATAGATATTCCGAATGCCCAGAGAGAGCAGAGTCAAAAGTATTGCAACTGCCTTTTGTTCGTACCATGAGCAGACAATGGTCAATGGCAAATCATTAACTCCCACTTTGAAAGCATCTGCCAGGGCCAGAGCGATTTTTACGGCTGAATAGGCATCATTGCATTGCCCGAGGTCCAGGATCCTGGGCAGACCGCCGATTTGTCCGATATCCAGATCGTTGAAGCGGTATTTACCGCAAGCCAGTGTCAGGACCACAGTATCCGGCGGGGTTTGTTTTACAAAATTGGTATAATAGTTGCGTCCGGTTTTGGCCCCGTCACAGCCGCCAACCAGGAAGAAATGCTTGATGGCGCCGGATTTTACCGCAGCGATAACTTTATCAGCCACTCCCAGAACGGTGTTGCGGGCAAAGCCGGTCATGACGGAGTTACCACCGTTGATTCCGGTTAGCGCTTTTTCTTGTTTCCACCCTCCCAATTCCAGGGCTTTTTTGATAACCGGTGAAAAATCCTTTTTAGCGTTGACCTCCGTGATATGGGCTACGCCGGGATAACGGACCACTGAGGTGGTAAAAACGCGGTCGGCATAAGATGTTCTGGGAGGCATCAGGCAGTTGGTGGTAAAGAGTATGGGGGCTGGAAGGTTTTCAAATTCCTTGACCTGGTTCTGCCAGGCGGTACCGAAATTGCCTTTCAGTTGCGGGTGTTTTTTCAATTCCGGATAAGCGTGGGCCGGTAACATTTCGCCATGGGTGTAAATATTGATTCCCTTACCGTCAGTCTGCTCCAGGAGTTGTTTTAAGTCGTGCAGGTCATGGCCGGTAATGACGATAAAGGGGCCTTTTTCAATGGTTAAAGGTACTTTGACCGGTACCGGATGACCATAGGCAGAGGTATTGGCTTCATCCAGGACGGCCATGCATTGCAGATTTATTCCGCCGAATTCCATCAGAAGACCCAACCACTCATCCACGCTGTGATCAGCGCCGACCGCGTCCAGACCTTTATATAACCAGTTGATGACGCTCCGGTCGGTTTTGCCCAGAATATAGGCGTGCCAGGCATAGGCTGCCATACCGCGCAAGCCCAGCAATAAAAGTGTTCGTAAAGAAACAATATCCGGATTTCCGCTGAACAATTGTGACGGATCGAATTTTGGCGCACCTCCCAGTTTAGCGGTTTCACTTTTCGCGTTCGTTATCATCGCCTCAATCGTTACCGGATCGAAACTGACGTTGGTAACGGTGGTGAACAGCCCCTGCATTACCAGTTCATCGGTGTATTTAGAAGGTCGTTGTTTTTGTACCGCTCGGGAAAGTTCGATCAGGGCCGCGGTTAACCGGTCCTGTTCTACGGATACCTGCGGGTTTTTTCCGCAGACCCCGGTCTTGCTGCAGCCTTTACCCATGGCGGCCTGTTCACATTGAAAACAAAACATTTCTGACATTTTCTACTCCTTACAGTATTATTTACCTTTATTCATGGTAAGTTATCGATCTGATTATAATTATATTCACAACTGCCGGACAGTTTTATGATTTGTATCATACTGGAGCAAGCGTATTCATGATCAAAACTAGTTATGGGTAAATTAATCCATCTAAATTCACGTTGGTACGCTGCGAAGTGTCTGGTCTTTTTGGGCCAGGCTGGAGAGCAAGAGAGGCGTCCGGAGGTCATTTTCCTGTTATGCCGTAGCAAAGACGAAACATCCGGTCTCTTTTGCGTTGTCGTGCGGGAGCGTCAGCGAAACATCCGGTCTCTTTTGCGTTGTTGTGCGGGAGCGTTAGAAAAAAATACGGTCTCTTTTGCGTTGTCGTGCGGGAGCGTCAGCGAAAAATACGGTCTCTTTTTCATTGTCATGTTGGAGGCCTCGAAAGGCGAGGCCGAAACATCTGGAGGAGGGGTGGAAGATTTTAAAAAGCCTGGACTAATTTTTATGTATTGGCCAGGTGGTTGCCGGACATATTTTAGTTTATTCAGTGCAAATTGAAGTAAATATGAAAAAGATTTTAGTGCCTTACGCTTGATCAAAACGGGTGGGCTGGCGGTTCAGGCAAACAATTATTATCGGATGTCCCTGACGTATCTTTCAGGCCAATAGGGAGGCCAATTTGCCAGATCGGGACAAGCCGGGTTGCCGGTGCGGGCGAAGGTCGCCCAGGCAGTCTGTATTCGGTGGGATAGGGCGTCTGCTTCAGGACCAGTTCCGCAGAAGCTGGCATCATGATTCCCGAAGATGAAACCGATTTCCATACCATGGCATGCTCCAAGCAGGCCTCTCAGCACTGGAGATTTCCAACTGAACAGGTATGCCCAGGTTTTCTGATGCGGCCTTTTGCGGGCTTCCAGCAGATCACGCATGGGTAAGCGAAAATAAAAATCGGTCTGGGTGGCAACCAGTATTTCATCTATTTTTTTATCCGGCCGCAACGCCTGGAAAAGTCGGGTCTCTTCCAGGTTGGTGCCGGCTAACAACGGGATATCCATGTCCTGCCCGGATTGAAAGGAAACCAGAGGATGCACGGGCAGGTTAACTCCGTCTATGACCGGGGCAATAGTATAGCTCCGCCTTTTTCGTCCGGAATGCAGTTTGGACTGCACAACCAGCAAATTAACCAGCGGGCAATTCAATAATGCCTTTTTATCATCCGGCCGGATGCCCAATTCCTGGAGGACCAGGCTGGTGTAATCAACCGCGTCAGTAAGTGGAATAAAACGGTGAATACTGCTCTGCATGATAGCTTTGTGAAACAAGCCGCGGGCTTCCGGCATAACCATCAGGCACTCTATACTGGCGCCCCCGGCGGATTCGCCGAAGAGAGTGATGTTGTCAGGGTTACCGCCAAACCTGGCGATGTTGTTTTTAATCCATTTCAGCGCGGCAATCTGGTCCAGCAGCCCTTCACAGCCCGAGGACGGAATCCGGCCTTCGGTCAGGACATTCAGATTCATAAAACCCAGCAACCCCAGACGGTAATTCAGGGTAACTACTACCACATCCTGACTTTTGGCCAGATTGGTTCCCTCAAAAACACTTTGCGCGCCCGAACCCATGACAAATAAACCACCGTGAATCCAGACCATCACCGGACGCTTTTCAGTGTCCAGCCCGGGAGTCCAGATGTTCAGGTAGAGACAGTCTTCGGCCTGGGGTCCGGCTACCGCAAACTCTTTAAAGCGGTCGGCCCGGCCGGAATTCTGAGGTGCATTAGCTCCATAACTGACAGCCGGCCGGATTCCCTCCCATGGTTCGACCGGATGGGGCCTCTGCCAGCGCAGTTCAGCCACCTGCGGAGAGGCGTAAGGGATACCTTTGAAGACCGCGATTGGTCCAGTCAGAAAGCCTTCAACAGTCCCACTCAGCGTGCAAACACGCGGCGAACCTGATAAATTCATGAACAGATTTTCTCCGGCCAAGATTAATCGACTTATGTTTGTGGATAATTATAGCATATTTTTATTGGTATTATAGGTTTATATGCTTTTATACAGAGCCGGAGCGGGTTAATCGAAGACTGAAATAAAATCAGGCGAGATAGAAAGGCAGGTTTTGGCAGAGTGGACAGCCCCGGCAGGTTATTTAACCACCGGATGGCCCTCTTTTTCCCAAAGGGTGATCCCTCCGCTCAAATCATAAATGTGGAGGAAGCCCAGTTCTTTCATCAATGTGGCTGCCTGCCCGCTGCGGTTGCCGGAGCGGCAGATTAACAAATAAGTTTTGGTGCGGCTGTGAGTTGATATACTATCTTTAAAACCAGCCCCCAGAAAATCAATATTGATAGAGTTGGCAATGCGGCCGGCGGAGAATTCCTCCGGTGTGCGGACATCCAAAAGGACAAAGTCGCTCTTCCCCTGATTTTGGGTAATTAGAGTCCGTGCGTCGGCCGGCGTGATTTTCTGATAAATTGCCGAAAGTGTCGGTGTTGAACCGGCATTGGTGCTGAGGGATGGGGCAACAGAATTCCCGGTACACCCGTTGAGAGTTATCAGGAACAAAACCAGAGTTAAAAGAGATACTGAAAGCCGGAGCAATTTTCTCCCGGTTTTTGTTTTAGAATTATACATTGATTATATTATAACCTTTTTCACGTTTTAGAGTTCTCTGGCAGCAGGTCTTCCATACGTTCAACGCTTAATTTTTTCCTATGGAAACGGGCTACCGGACCGCCCAGGGTTTCCAGTCGGTGATTCGGTGTTATTTTAAGACAGCTGCCAGTGGGAATTCCGTAGCCTGTAACCCCGGCTTTTTCCAGCTTTAAGGCCCATTTCAATTCTTCCCAGTCATCTTTCTCAGCGTGGGTATCGCAAATCACCGGTGCAATGCCCAGGCATGGAAACAATTCAGCGCTGGAATCATCCTCCGGATCTGTCCAGCGCACCCACTTTTCTGCCAGCATGATGCTTCCGGCTGATGCCCCGAAAAACAATTTACCCGTCGCAGAAAGTTCCTGAATGAAAGAAACCAACTGCCTTTCCTGTAAAACCTGCATGCCGGCTTCCACATCACCGCCGCTCATAAAAATGGCGTCTGAATTCTGAAGGATTTGTTTCGCCAGGTTAATATCAGCTTTGGGGCTGGACAGCAAAACCTGCTTTATTGTGCAGTCTCCGCCGCTTTTTATCATATTTCCGATAAAGCCAAAAAAAGTTTTATCATCGCCGCTGGCAGCGCCGATGTAAGCCATCTCCGGCCGGGGTTTATTAATCTCCCGAAAGATAGCCTGCATCAGTGTTCTGGCAGATCTGGTCCCGCGACCGCCGGCCATTAGATAGATGTTTTTTCTAGAATCCATTTGGAATTCTCCCGAAAATTAAAGTCCCATTCGTTTTTAGCTGCCGGATTAAGCGCCGGTATTCGGAATAGTATCACGATCCAAAACTAACTGTCCAGGTACGGCTCCAAATTGATTGGGAATAGTGCTTTTGAAAGCAGATATTTGCCTGACACTTCAGGAGTTATGGAATCTGTATATATTATATTTATTCTAGCTTTAAGTCCGTAAATATTTCTTAAAATAGCGGCAGCTTTTTGTCCCGGATTGCTTTTATACAAGTTTTCTCCGGTCAGTAACAGATTGTATTCAGACAAGCCGGTCTGAACAAACTGGTATTCGTAAATGTCATCCAGAACGCTGAGGGCATTATCCAGTTCCAACAGAGTCACAGGTCTCCCCTCGGGTGTCAGAGTTAAGTTGACTTTGCGACCTGCGATAGCCTTCAGAATCATACCTGAAGAACGACCACACCGGCAGGCTCCCCGGCTTTCGATCTCTACCATATCTCCTGTATCAAAATGGAGGTAATAGCACCACGGATTTCCCAGCGGCGTTACCAGGATGCGTCCCAGAAGAGGGCCGCCGTATTGAGCTTTGAAGGGTTGAAAATCCACCTGGCAAAAATCACTGTTCTGGTGCAGCAGGCCTTCTTCACATTGCATGAAAACATAACCGGTTTCGGTGGTACCGTAAGAACTGATGAGCGGAGATTTAAAGCATGCGGCAATTTGCCTGAGGTGAAAGCTTGCCGGATATTCGTAAGTAAAAACAATTGCCTTAGGCTGAAAAACCTTTCCGGGCCTGGATGCGATATAGCGTGAGAGGCGGGCCAGATAGGACGGATTGGCTTCCAGTACTACTGGCTGAAACTGGTTGAGTTCATCGATCATGCGTTCCATCAGGGAACTGGACCAGGTCAGGGGGTCGGTTTTTTCATTTAGATAAAGGTAACGCCCGAGCCGCCGCTGTTCCATGGGCAAGTCAACTTCATCCGATTTTACACCCACGTTTTTAGGGTTGACCAGTATGGCCTCAGGGTGCTGTCCGGTGGTGTTAAGCGACATTACAGAATGTAACTGCCAGGAACCCCTTTCAGCGGCGTCCCACCAATTCTGATTCCAGATGTTGGTAATTTTTTCGTCGGTGGTGCCGCTGGTTTCCACCAGATTTATTTCACGGGATTGCAAAGCCCGGTTTAAATCCATATCCGGAGGCAGCATACCGGCAGGGAAGTTTTCCCGGATGTCCTTTTTAGTTAAAACCGGCAGGGCTGCATAGCGTTTTTCAACCGGCCAGCTCTCTCCCGGGTCATATTTTTTCCGCTCCTGATAAAACGGTACGTGGTTTAACGCTTTTTCCAGAGTCTGGCGGGCCAGTTGGCGGTGATAATCGTTATACGACCACGCAGGTAGTTGAGGATGATTCATTTTGTAGAGACCTCCGGAGAAAGACCTTAACTCTGAACCAGATGCCGGCGTGTTCCAAATCAGATCAGGATATTACCCTGTTTCAGTCTAATATTGGCACAGGTGTTCTGTCAACCGGTCGTCTTTAACAATGACACTCCCTCTCTACATTGCTGGCTCGGGTAAGAAAGGGTAAGTGCCCGGGATGTCTCAGAATGGCTGGTAGAATCCGGGGATTATCTACCCAGCTTTAAACCTGATATATTAAGATATAGAACTGAAAACTGCTCAGGGAGGCGCAATTTTGGATATTATCGCGGATTATCAAAATGTAAAAATAATGCGTTTGAAGCTGGGGCCATGGAACACCAATGCCTATATCATAATCGACCCGCTGGCGGGGAAGAGCGCTCTGATCGATGTTCCTGACGGCGCCAGGTCAATAGTCAAACAATTGAAGGGTACTCAATTGGAATGGATAATACTGACTCATAATCATCCTGATCATACCGGTGGGCTGGCGGCTGTCCGCAGCCAGGTCCTTTCAGCTGTGGTGGCGCATCCTCTGGACAATCACCCCGGTTTGCCGGTTAGACCGGATATGGACCTGCATAATCATGACTGTTTGCTGGTGGGCTCACTTAAACTGGAAGTGATCCATGTTCCGGGACATACCCCGGGCAGCCTTGGTTTGCGGCTGGGTAAATTTTTGTTTGGCGGAGATACTATTTTTCCGGGCGGTCCTGGGCGGACTGGAACCCCGGATGATTTTCAGAAAATCCTGAAGTCAATCTCGGAACAAATCCTGACTCTGCCGGATGACACACGGATCTATCCCGGGCACGGGCCTTCGGTTACTCTTAAAAAAGCCAGACAGGAGTATGCTTCTTTTGCTTCCCGTCAGCATTCCGCCGGCTTATGTGGGGACGTAACCTGGAATATGTGACTATTGTAATACAGGTCCGGCCTGAAACGGGAAAACCCTGAAGGGGAGTGTTTACCCCATAGCTATAGAAAGCCGCATCTTATAAAAGGCAACCTTCGTAAAATCTCCGCTCCGGCAAAACCCTCAATTACTCATCGCTGGGCGGACTGACTTCAGAAATCTCCAGGATGCGGTCAACCCGAAAAGTGCGTTCAGCCTTTCGGGTCAGGCAAAAAGCCCGCATTCCCAAATAACTAACCCCCAGATAGTTCATTTCTCCCACCAAAACAGGCTTAATAGTACGGCGAGATTTGACATCATCCGGCTTGAGATAAACAATCTCCACCCAGCCATTACCGGCAATGGCATTCTGAATCAAGCGCAGTTTTTCGGCCGCCGGCAAATTCCGTTCAGATTTTTGATACTGGTAGCGGGTCAGAAAGTCCACCACTTTCCAGTCCATCCAGATGTGCTTCTTTAATATCGGCCGTTTCAGGACGATGCCTTCCAGAGTGGTACAGCGCGAGAGGGCCACATACATTTGACCATGGGCGAAGGTGCCGCGTCCGATATCGATGATGACTTTGTTGAAAGTCTTTCCCTGGCTTTTATGAATGGTAATAGCCCAGGCCAGCATGAAGGGAAACTGGGTAAAGCTGCCTACTATCTCAGTTTTTAAACTCCCGGCTTCCAGGACGAACCGGGAGATTTCCCATGTAAAAGGCGATACCTCTACTTCGTCTCCGTCAGAAAGAGTGACAATTACATGGGGACTGCCGTCCTTATCTTTGGTAAAACCACTGATTTCACCCATTGTTCCGTTGACCCAGCGTCCTTCGAAATCATTGGTCAGCATCATAATCTGCGCGCCGTTTTTAACATCCAGCTCCACCTGGGTGGGCAGATATTCATCTCCAAAATCACCTTCTCGCACGCCAATGAAAGTCCGCAACTTACCGCGAAGCTTTCTGAGCTGCAGGGCATTGATTTTAGCCGCCATTTCGTTAGTGGTGGTCAGTTGTATATAGAGTTCGCTGGCAGGCGGTTCAAAATCAGGCTGGCAGCGGCTGTTCAATAACTGCAGACCTTCTTCGGTAATGGTTTTATTGCGTATGGAGTTCAGCAGGTTAATAAATTCAGCATCATGCTGTCGGTAGATTTTCTCCAGTTCCAGGAATTCCATTTTGAAATCGGTGAAGACCCGGGCGGAATAAAAGTAGGGGGTTTCGTAACGTAAGCTGAAACTATTTTTTTCCAGGCTGGTTACCACCGGAGGAAGTTGATAGAGGTCACCGATGAAAACCATCTGGATGCCGCCAAAAGGTACGCCAGTATGAGGGCCGTTCAGCCGCAGGAATTTGTCCACGCAGTCCAGGAGGTCGGCCCTGACCATGGAAATTTCATCAATGACCAGAGTTTCCAGTTTCTGATAGAGGGAGCCTTCTTCATCGGAAGCCCGCAGTTTTTTTACCAGGTCAAGCGAAATATTGGGTTTGAACTTAAAGAAGGAGTGGATGGTCTGCCCGCTGACGTTAAGGGCAGCCACACCTGTCGGAGCCAGAACTACTACCTTTTTCTTAGTGTTGCGGCGGAAATAACCCAGCAGGGTTGACTTGCCGGTACCTGCGCGTCCGGTGATAAAGATGCTCTGGCGAGAGTTCTCAAGAATATACAGAGCCTTTCTGAATTGTTCATTGAGTTCTACTACCGGGAGTTCTGCGGGCTTTGACATGGTAACTCCAGTTTAACACAAATGTCGGAAAAAGGGTTATGGGTAGGGTTTATCCTCACCGGACGTTCAGCAGTAAAAAGGCGGAGATGACGGGGCCGATTTTCTCCTTTTTCCGGTAAGGTTTATAATATAAAGAAATACCCATAGCGCGGGTGAGGATAAAAGGAAAACGGATTGAGCGGAACATCAGATTTATTGAACTGCTTAAGGATGTTGCTGGCCGGGCTGGAAAAACAAACAGTTCAGGATAAAGCCAGGCGGGCTTCGGCCGTCCTGATACCAGTTTTTTTCCAGGAAGACCGGCTGCATATGTTGTTCACCAAGCGCACTGAACTGGTGCATCACCACAAAGGCGAGATTTCTTTTCCCGGGGGCGGATTTCATGCGGGGGACGGCAGTCTTTTACAGACTGCGCTGCGTGAAGCCCATGAAGAAATCGGGCTGGATCCGGCCGGGGTGCAGGTGCTGGGAGAACTGGATCAGATCGTTACCCGCGGTTCACCCTATATCATTTCACCGTTCATTGGGTTAATACCACCGGCCTATCAATACAAAACCAGTGCCTTCGAAATAGCCGAAATCATCATTATTCCGGTGCAGGCACTAATTATAGAGGGCTGCCGGGAAGACGGGATTGAAGTAATGCCTGAAGGCCACCTGGTGGCATCACACGTTTATGCCTACCAAAAATACCGCATCACCGGCGCCACTGCTCGCATCTTGCGGCAATTCCTGGATTTATATTTACGGGCTGACTGCTCAGTCTGCCAAGATGCCAATCCCAGGCTCCAGGAAGGAAAATCGTAGCATTTTCTTTATGACCAGCCTAAAATCAGGCAACCTCTGTTTCTGCTCACTGCTGTCCCAATTATGCCCAGAATGATAGACAACTTGGTTAAAATTCTCCATTCTGGTTGTAAAGAGTTATTTTATGGAGAAAACAGGGGTTGGCCCCCCTCCGGATCCTTCAGCCTCGCCAATCGAGGCTTCCAGGATGACAACGAACAAGGGGTCGGATCCTTCAGCCTAGCCATTCGAGGCTTCCAGGATGACAACGAAAAAGGGACCGGATCCTTCAGCCTCGCCATTCGAGGCTTCCAGGATGACAACGAAAATGGGGCATTAGAGAGCCAGACACGGGGACTGGCCGCCCCGCCGCCGGATCCTTCAGCCTCGCCATACGAGGCTTCCAGGATGACAGGAATAAAGGTCTCCGGATGCCTGGCTGTCGCTCCGGCATGACTCCCTGTTTTGACACCGTGATGATGAAAAATCAGGGTATCAGGCTCGTTACAGATTTTTATGTTGGACAAGAGTGATAAGAGGGCGAAAAAAGGCGAACCCAGGACACGGGGCTATATGATTGACTCTGCGCCGGTCCGGCTCACACCTTAATATACCCCCGGCCGCTTAAATACCGCCATAAAGCCGGCTTTTATCCAGAAGGAGACCAGGGCGTCCACCAGCGCCGCGGGGGACGGATGCGCCGGCCCAGGAATCTCTCCAACCCGGCTTTTTGCAGGACGGTCCGGTTGTTGCCGCTGGCTTCTTCATCAATCAGAGTTGAGGGGACATCATCCCATTCAAAGTCACGCCGTCCAAAGGCGTCCCGCTGTTCCCAGACAATCACTTTGTCCCGCTCCATTTTCCAGCCGTTGGGCAGACTGCTTTCATTTCTGGCATAGGAGGTTGGCCGCAGGAGGCTGTCCAGGCGGGATTTAACGCGGTCATAACGCTTTTCGGCATAATTCAACCAGGTTACCGGCTGACACCAGTCCGGCAGTTTTTCACCCGTGAATTCCGCTATTAGACCGGATATTGTCCCGGAAGATAAAGCCAGCCAGTCCTGAGGCAGCCGTTCAGACTCAAGTTGGTCCATTATCCTGGACAGATAACAACGGTAAAAGTGCCCTGTCAACCTGCGCCGCATTTCCTGCACCTTACTCTGCAAACGCTGGCGCATTTCCTCGTTATGAGGCGGCAAAGCGGTGGCAGTGTAAATCATCAGGCTGCGTTTGACCACCTCATCCGGGAAAGATTGAGGTTCGGCGTTCATGGAAAGAATGAAGCCGGGGTGTTCTTTGACCGGCGGCTGAAGTTCATTTTTTATCATATCCCGGCCGTGCGTCCTGAAAGCGGCGCGTCCGATGTCATCAAAAACCACCGGCAGGCGTTTATAGCTTTGCTGCAGGGCCTGCAGCCTGGCGGTGGTGAAGTTTTGTTTTTCTATCACCGGCGAATATCCGAACATGGAAGTCATCAGGGTATCCACCAGGCTGGTTTTGCCGCAGTTGGATTTACCAAAAATGATGGCAAAAGCCGGGAAGCGAATGATATCACTGTCCTGCAAAAGGGCCAGAGCGCGCATATCGCACATAAAGGGAGAGAAATACAGCCAGGACATCAAGGTGAAGTAATCCCGCTGCAAACGCGGCACATTGCCTTCAAAGGCCCCTTCATAGTTGGTGAAATATTCCAGGATCAAGCCGGCATCTGTCCTGGCATAATCATCCTTCCAGTCAAGCGGGTACAATTTGCCGGAAAGGTTGGCGGTCCGGTTGACCCGGTCCAGTGAAAAATAACGGTTATCGGCTTCTTCGGCCGACTTAACCAGGCGGATACGGCTGATTTCTTTTTTAATTTCAGGCGTAATTCTCTGTTTGCCGTTACGGATGGGCGGCAAAGCGGCCGAAAGAGTGGGGCCGAGGGCTGCGACTACTTTCTCAACTCGTTCTACCTGCACCGGTATGCTGATTTCGATCTCTTCGGCTGAGGGTGCATCTATGACCAGAGTGGAGGGTGAGCTGGTCATGACCGGAGTGCTGGATATTTCAATTTCAGCGGTGCTGATACGGCTGTCTGGAAGGTCTATTTCATCCGCCGCCGCATCGCGTATCCGGTCGAACATCCGGTTGTAGTGCTGCCAGGCTTTTTCATCGTTGTCAAACTTGACCAGTGTTTCCGGTTGAGTGCCGGAAAAGGCCCGCTCAGAAAGATTGGCTGAGCCAACTATAACACGGTTACACCCTCCTTTACCGGAGAGCAAATACAATTTGGCATGGGCGATGTATTTTCTGAGCACGTAAAAACGGGCGCCGCCGGAGTGTACTTTTTCCAGCACATAAATGTGGCGCTCATCCTTTAGTCCCATGATAGCTGCCCGCGTATCGCTAACCACCACTTTTTGAAAGGCCAGGATCTCTTTCATATCCCGCAGTATACCGTAGTGTCCGAAAAGGCACTCAAAACTCCGGAATGAATAGTTATCCAGCATCCTGACGATGGCATTGATACTGGAAGAATAAGTCAACACCCGCAGGCTATCGTAATCTTTAAACAGGTCCCAATCAAATTTCTGTTCATTTAGAAAGCGGGCGTCCACCACCCGCAAGCCAGTGCCGTCATCCAGACTAAGTCCTCGCTGGATTTCCTGGGCACCGTCAGATTCACCGAAAAGTCCGTTGGCCGGCATATTTCACCCCAGTCCACTGGCGGTTCACGGTGTATTTAAAGCTTTTGCCTTATTCCGGTCATGTCCGCCGAACCCGGAAAAGCCCGTACGGTAATAGAATATTCTTTTTCAGGGTCGTTTGAACAACCTTTTTACTTACTTAATTATAGGCTGACGGTACGAATGACACAACACACATCCTCCCGTCCGGCTGCATTAACGGAAGGGTCCGGCTTCCCGCATGAAAAAGCTGCTCGTACCCTCTGTCCGGCGGAAGCTAAACGTTCCGTGAAATAGAAAAACGGTCTGGCTTTTTTGGCGCATGAGGAATGGACTTCAGAGATAATTTTCCGTATCAGGGAACAAACACAAAGGAAATCAGTTTTTAGCTCCGGGACAGGTCCTATAAGAGTCTGGGCTTGTTCTCCGGCGCGGCCTTTCCGTTATGAAGTTGGCTGTTCTCTCCCTGATAACCCGGGTCGGGCGGGAGTTCAGGCTGGCCGGCGGCAGACTGAGCCAGTTGGTCACACCATTCGTTTTCTGTTTGAAAATCATGCCCTTTAACCCACCTGAATTCAACACTGTGCGTCTCACATATCTTCAGCAGTCTTTCCCACAGGTCAGGGTTGATGGCTTTATCCTTGTTGTTTCTTTTCCAGTTGTTGGCCCGCCACCTTTTAGCCCAGCCAAGGTTAATAGCTTCAACCAGGTACTGGGAGTCGCTGTAAATGACAGCTCCGGTTTGAGGCGGCAAAGTTTCCAGGGCAACTATGGCGGCCATGATTTCCATGCGGTTGTTAGTGGTAAGCCTGAATCCGCCGGACCGGGCCCGGGTTTGCCCGCGGCATTTGTAAATAATCCCGTAGCCGCCCGGCCCAGGATTGCCGGCACAGGCTCCGTCTATCCAGATTTCCAGAGCACCGCCGGATAACCATTCAGGGGTGATTTCAGTGTCAAGCGGTCCTTTGCCGAGCTTATTTTTGAGACCTGTGGGCAACTGCGGCACTTGCCGCGGCTGGTTTTCTTCAACCACTGCATAAAACTTTTTAACCACTCTTAAAGCTGCCGCCCTTTCTTTGAGGTCAACCATCCAGGCTTTATTCTCGGGGTCCCACTTGCGGGATTGGGTGCCGGATTTCAGTTCTGCCACGAAATCAGTATGGTAAGCGGCAGTGATTATCATTCGCTGTTCGATGTATTGAATATGAGCGGTGTCGATCATATGCTCCTTAATTCAGGGTTTTCCGGCCGGACTAATCCCGATTACCGTTTGTATTCTAACATTCCCAGCCGTCAGTATGCACTATTCAGCCGGGACTCTCCAGGTAAAATCGAAGGCAGCCTGTAATCGGTTCCTTCCCCTTTTTTCAGCCGCTTATGGCATAGTTTTAAAAAGCGGTCCGGAAGCTTTACCTACAGGCTGCCTCGATATTCAGTTAGCTGGCCTTCTCCACTTTGAGGAATATTGGCCCTGGGAAAAGTGCGAAGTGTCTATTACTTGGATTTAACCTGGTCCTTCTCACTCAGGTATTTGATCAGGCTGTATCTTTCGTTTACTACCTGCTGCAGGTCATTGATAGCCTCTTCTTTCATATGGGAGAATTTACCCGCCATCTTGAGTAACTCACCTACCGGTTTGGGTTTGGCTACTTCGTGGGTCATGCGCAGTTTTCCATTCTCTGCCTCCCACAGCGGGAAGTAGTTGGTATTGACCGCAGTCCGACAGACCTGGATTACGCTGTCCGACTCCATGCGTGAGCCTACCGGGCAAGGCGCATAAACGTGCAGGTAAACAAATCCTTCATTTTTCTTCTCTTTGGCCTTTTCCAGTTTTCTGACCAGATCGTCAAGATGGCTCACGGTAGCCGTGGCTACATAGGCCGGCTGGTGCATCAGCATGACTAAGGGCATGTACTTTGAATGGGTAGGTTTGCCAAGCCACTTTTTGCCGACGGGTGTGGTGGTGGTGGCGGCACCCTTGGGGGTACCACTGCTTCTTTGAACCCCGGTATTCATGTATCCTTCATTATCGTAGCAAATGTAGATTATGTTCTCGGCTCTCTCGGCAGCACCGCTGAGAGGCTGAAAACCCACATCGGCGGCTCCGCCATCGCCAGTCCAGCAGACAATGGTGGCTTCCTTACCGATCTTCCGGTAATATCTGGCGACTCCGGTGGCGCTGGAGGGGACTCCCGTCATCAGGCAGCCCATGGAAGCCAGCTTGTGCCATGCACCCATATTCTGCCCGAAGAGAATCGGGGCCGAGCAGCAGGGGCAGCCAAATACGACCATATCCTTACCCAGGACTTTCGGCGCATACCTGGCCAGAATTTCCAGAGTACAGCCGGGGCACCAGGCTAACCCTGGAGAAAATTGATCTTCCTTACTGAAATATTCAAAAACTTTGCCTCTTTTTTTCGTTCCTTCTACCATCTTATTTCTCCTCCATCGGTATCCAGGTTACCTCCTGATAGGGCTTGCCCTTGGCGGCGGCGTTTGTCTCATCCACCACCCGCTCAAGGTGCGGGATGGTGATGTCCAGGTTGGCCAATCCGTCAATATAGTCAAGCATGGGAATAATGCCGATATCCGGCGTAAGCGCTCTCATTTCCATGTACAGGGGGCCGCAGTCCCAGCCAAAACAAACGGCGCGGTCAAGAATGCCTATGGCTTTTTTCCCTTTGAGAGCCTTGGCCAGCCTCTGGCGGGGGAAGGGACGGAACATCCTCAATTTGATCAGGCCCACTTTTATGCCTTGTGCCCTTTTGGCATCCACCACCACGCGCGCTGTTCCGGTGACGCTTCCTGAGGTCATAATCACTATTTCGGCATCTTCGGTACGATATTCCTCAATCTGGCCTCCCCAGCTTCGACCGAAATGCTTCTTGAACTCCTTGTCTAACTCCTCCAGTTTCTGGGGCACTCTGGCCATGGCTTTGGAATGCTTATAGCGAAGCTCCATGAAGCCCTCCAGCATGCCATGGGTAGCGCAACCCGTGGGCTGCCCCGGAATTATCTTGGGGCGCTCCGGCTGCAGCTTGAGAGGCGCCAGGAAATTATCCACCCTCTCGATGGCCGGAATATCAACTGCCTCGGCATTAAATGAAAGGTAAAAACCATCATAGCAGACCATCACCGGAAGCTGAATGTTATAATCTTCCGCCAGACGGAAAGCCAAAATCACGGTATCCATGATCTCCTGACAGTTTTCAACGCCTATCTGGACCCAACCGCCTTCCCGCACTGTCCAGGTATCCTGCTGGCCGCAGGAGACGGAAAATATACTGGTTAATTCTCGGTTGACGTTGACCATCACTACCGGGGCGCGGTAACCGGCTGCCACCAGGTAGGCATCAAACATAAAAGCCAGACCCGCTGCGGAAGTGGCTGTGAAAGCGCGTCCACCAGCCATACTGGCACCGATAACGGCGTTCATGGCCGAGTTTTCTCCCTCGGCTTCTACCATTTCGGCATCGAGTATACCATCAGCGTGGAATTGGGAAAGCGTTTCTACCACCTCGCTCATAGGGGTTATAGGATAAGTACCCACCACATCCGGACGGCAAAGCATAGCCCCGTAAGCGGCGGCTGAGTTACCGGTAATTACTCTCACCTGACTGCTATTTTTAGTTGTCATCGAACTCTCCTTCAGGCCGCATTACAATAGCTTTTTTGGGGCATTCTGTGACACAGATGCCGCAGCCTTTGCAATAAGCCAGATTTATAGTGAAAACGTCACTGGCTTCTTTTATACATTGCGGGGGACAGTACATTGCACAAAGCCCGCAACTATTACATTTTGCTGCATCCAGCACCGGCCGCTTGGTCCGCCAGCTACCCGTATCCAGGCAAAGAAACGATACATTGGCGTCAGACCAGGCGTTCTCCGTCTTAAATATATTTTCATATTTTTTTACCATACAATTTCCTCCACTTCTTTATAACCTCCTATCCAGGGTAGAACCTTTCCGCGCTCCTGATTTTCTTTGAAGAATAACTCAGTCGGGGCAGTCCCCGCTTGTAACCGGCTCTGGCGTCAATCAGGTAGCGAATACAACGAAAAGGCGGGTACCAGGGATGTCCGGCCCGATTTTAGTATCTTTTTTTTACGCCATAGGCGACACCTCCTTTTCTAAAAGTTTTATCAGGCTATTTTAAATGAAAGTTGGACCCGATTTTACCCCTGTGAACAGGGCAGAGAGCAAAAAGTGGCCGGTTGATGGCTGACTGAGATTCGCGATTATTAATTAGAACTTCCTCCCGTGTTGTTTGACCCTTAAAACGGGAGATCGTCATAAGGCTGATCACTCGTCTTAAAAAACCACAAATACCAATTCTGTCAGCTCGTTTACCCTTGGACAGGCAAACCTCCGGCAGGCGCCTGGCTACCCGAACGGTTCTCTGCCCTACCCTGATGTTTATCCCTGTTTCGATCAAATTCCTCATTTCAATCTCTATAGTTGTTGCGACCTTTCGTATTACCCTTATATTAAAAAAGAGGCTTGAAAGCTGTCCTGGGGCAACAGCAATCTAAAGCCTCGTTTCTTCGGTATGAATGAATTTTAACCCCGCCCGCCGGGTATGTATGATGATCGTTTTACCAGAGTTTAGTCTATAGGCTTCTCCACCCCTAATTTTTTATCTATAGCTATTGCTGTGCCTTATTCCGGCATCAGCAGGCTTACTTCTAAATCAAACTCGAATGGACAAAGTCATGGATGAGACTGGGAGCAATGGAAATCTTTTTGCAGAAGTCCTGGAAACTGGCAACCTTACTGAACGTCTCGAACACCCTGAACCTGGGCTGGTTGTTCGGAGGCGTGTCATGTTCATCATTTCGTCAGTCGATTTTTCGCGGCAATTCTGGTTGAAGCCCAGTGTGAAACGGCCGCTTGCAAGGGGGCGGAAGACTTTCTGGAAAGTCATGTTATAGTTCTGGCCAATACTCATTACTTCACCTGCAGTACGTTTATGCGTTCCTGGCCTGGTTTGAGCATTACGGAACTACCAAACCCCAATGGGTAACCTGATCACCCTGTTACTACCAGACGGCGGGTATCTACCCGGCGCGCCTCCGCGTCAAACCGGATATTATCCGGAGCCGGTCCAGTCAAGATTAAACGAAAGAAAGACTGATAACATCGGGAAATAACACTGACCTGCTATTCTACAGAGGAATACCGGTAAGAGACCGGAAATATGTAATAGATAGCGTGTAATTTATTTCATTATATAATTTTATTCGGTCAGTGTCAAAAAAGCACTGGTTGGGCCTGATTCGAGTCAGCCCCGAAGAAATAACCGGTGAATTCTCCTGTTTTACACTGAAGGTTTAATTTCAAGTCCGACTATTTTTTCAGCAGAATCGTAAATTACCCGGATAATGATGACGGCCCTGGTAAAAACACAGGTGACAGAAACATAATCCAGATTATCTTTATTAACTGAAGATATGCTTCGGATGCTTTGGAAATTACCAACCTGACTTATGAGAGAAGCCCAGCTATCCCTGATAGCCGCAACCGGTAAGTGGGCAGTAAAAGTTTTGTCCAGAAATCCGGCTGCCAGGTCGAATTTTTCTGCCACCATGAGTTCTATCCAGGCTTGCGCCTTTCCCTCCAGGAGTTTATTAGAGTTTTTGGCTGTACCGGTAGCTGAAGTGACCTGAGCAGGGGAATCATCCAAACCGGTCATTTGCAGAATAGCCTCTTCCAGCGCCGCCGAACCATCGCCGCAACTGGTGAATCCGGCAAAACCAATATCCAGGGCCGGGTAAACCGCTATTGTGGCATAGAAAGTACCGCCGGAACCGCTGGCAGTGCTTAAGCTGCTCCCCTGAAAAGTGGAAATTGCCCAGCCGTAACCCATATTGACCGTACCTTTCTGTCCGGACATTTGAGGATTATAAGCATACATATCACTGATCTTTTCGCTCAAATGCAGGGTATGGATATTGTCATAACCCTTTTTATCCAGAAGCCGGCCATGACCCTGGAGACCGGCCAGATTTTCCTGGACATAAAGCGCAAAGTCGGTAATACTGCAATGCACCCCGCCGGCCGGATTCATCCAGTTCGGGAAAATATACGCGTTATTTTCCAGTTCCTGCGGTTGGGGTAATCCACCGGCCGCCGGATAATGTCCCCGGGGCTGATCAGGTTCGGCCGAGGAGGCCGGCCAACCCCCGATTTTGGCCTTTTTCATACCCAGGGGTCGGAATATTCTTTCTTGCAGGAAGGCTTCGTAAGGCCTGTCTGCAACCGCATCGATTATATGTCCGGCAATCGACCATCCGGTATTGGAATAGACGGCTTTTGTACCCGGTTTGTTAATTGGGGCCAGGTTTAGTGCGAATTTAGCCACTTCATGGCGCTGTTCCTCAGGTTTGGAAAAAGCGGCCGGGATGTCATGCCAGAGTTTCTGCCAAACTGCGGGGGCTTCGGTATCCGACCTTTGTAAAGGCAAAATGCCGGCCTGGTTTAATAATAGAGCGGCGAGGCTGACCTGGCGGTATTCTTCTCGCATGGGTATATCCGGCAAAGCTTTTTCAAGAGGAGTGTCATATCTGATTTTCTCTTCATTCACCAGCATCTGGATAAGCAGGGCCGTCATTGTCTTGGTGGTGGACCCGATGTGAAAACGGCTATCGATTTTGACAGCTTTGTTTTGCCCGTAAACAACTGTTCCTGCACAGGCCTTGGCGATTATTTTATTACTGTTGACCAGGGCACAGGCCATAGCGGGCTGATGGTAACGTTCACGAATTGACTTGAGGGTATTCAGTAATTCACTGTCACCGGTTATCAACAGCTGCCAGCCGGCCTTATTTGTTTTCACGCCCCCGTCTCCCCAAAATTGATTTTGTACACGAAAGCTGCAATTCCTGCGATTATCAAGCTACCGTATAAGAGCCGGAGGTTTTTCCATATATCTCGATTTTCTTCGACTCTTTTTGGTTTCACAACACCATTATACATACCCTGATTCTCAGCATATATTATTCCCTCACGGGACGACTAATCCGGCGGGAGAGGGCATCAGAGAGCCATGACTTCAGGCGAATATCCCCCACAAGTTGTTTCGCTTCGCTCCAACACGACAACCAAAAAGAAGGCCGGATGCTTCGCTTGCGCTCGTGTACACTAATGCGCCTGTATTAGACTGATTATTTTGATAATACCCCGGACTTTTTTTTCTGACTCCAACAACTGATTTCATCCGTACTTGTATTTTACTCTAAAAGTGTTAAAATTCTACTAACAGCATTTTCCCTTAACAAAATAAATATTTCAGGAGGAGAAACAAATGCAGGAAGTTTTTGATTTTTTGAAGAAATGCGGGACTTATTATCTGGCCACAGTGGAAGGCGATCAGCCTCGCGTCCGTCCTTTCGGGACGGTCAACATTTTTGAAAACAAAATGTATATTCAGACCGGCAAGGCCAAACCGGTATCCAAACAGATGAAGAAAAATCCCAAAGTTGAAATTTGCGGGTTTACCGGCGGCCAGTGGATACGCGTTCAGGCTGAAGCAGTTGAAGATGACCGCGTCCAGGCCAAGCAGAGCATGCTGGATGCTTACCCACAGTTGAAGAACATGTATTCCGCCACTGACAGCAATACCCAGGTGCTCTATCTGAAGAACGCCGTGGCCACCATTGCCTCCTTCCAGGGCCCTCCCAAAGTGATTAAATTCTAGTCCGGTTTCCAACCGGGTTAAGGTCGAACAATCCGGCCGTTAGTTCATTTCTAAACATGAGCCCTCTTTCAAACCTCCACCCATCCGGAGGAATGAAAGAGGGTTTGTATCAATTTTGAATGATCTGGTTAAGTATGAACAGGAGAAAGACATGGGGCCGCAAAAATATGCCGGAAATATTATCACACGCACCAGGGAATATACCCCCCAGGAACTTAAAATGATTGAACAGATGCTGCGTGAGCACCCGGTCGAGACCACTGTCAGCATGGAACGCCTGTTATGGATGGATAACCAGATGGTCCCCGGTGCGGAAATGTACATGGAATGTATCTGGTTATGGAGCGGAGAGACCAAATCCGGATTGATGGAAGAACCCCACGTGCATGATTTTGAGGAAGTAATCGGTTTCATCAGTTCTGACCCGGACAACCCTAAAGAATTGGGAGCGGTAATGGAAATCAATCTGGGGGATGAAATTCATTATCTAACCCAAAGCTGCCTGGTGCATATTCCGGCCGGCATGAAGCACTGTCCTCTAACCTTTAAAGAGGTCCGCCGTCCGGTCTTTTTCTTCACACTGGCCCCCATCAGTCAATATGGGCGCACTTCCGGTTTTAAAAATCCTGAAGCAGTGAAGAAAACGGCTTTTGTTCCTCCCGCTGAGGCTGATGCTTCGGGCACCCGCTACGGGCGTTATATAGTTACCAGGCCAAAATCCCACGCCCCAGGTGGAAACAGTGCAGAGAGGCCTCGCCCTGCCAACTTGCGGGCTAACCAGATTGTCTCCCTGGACAGCGAAGTTTCGCCGGGAGCTTTTTATGTTGACTTCGTCTGGATATGGAGCGGGTCCATGACCATGTCCCCCCAGCCTCATAAACATGATTTTGATGAAATGATAGGCATTGCCGGCGCCGGCAGCCCGGGAAATGCCCGCCGGATCGGCGGTGAAGTGTCCATTGATATCGAAGGAGAAAAATATCAGATCAAAGAAAGCTCACTGGTGTACCTCCCTAAAGGCATTGATCATTGCCCGCTGGAGTTCAAAGACATAACCTCTCCGGTGCTTTGTTTCACCATCGGCAATACCACCCGCTGGGAGACCCTCAAACCGGTATAACCGGGGAGAATTATCATTTGGAATTTTTACTACGAATTAACAACGGCAGTTGGACTGGGGGTTCTTCGTCCTCAAGTTTGATGCGGCAAATTTACCGGTGTAATTCCGTCCCTGGACGCAATAATGAATATGGATTCACCTGCTTGTCCAAAATAAGAGTCCGTTTCGAGTCTGGGTTAAGACTGATTATTTTGATAATTCCCTGATTTTTTATATCACGGTGCGAGAACAAGGTGTCATGCTGGAGGCCTCGAAGGGCGAGGCCGAAGCATCCGGAGGAGGGGTACAACCCCATACAATAACCATTTATAGCCAAAATGGAGGATTTTTACAAGATTGTCACTCGTTCAGCCTTCAAATTGGACAGCAGTGAGATTTCTCTTAATGGACACGTGAAGTTTCAAAAAATGGATTGGTAATTTCTTTTTCAGTGTATTAACATTATACCAGTAACCAAAATACCTGATTATAGGAGGATCATATGGCAGGAATGGATAATCTTAAGAACGTGGTACGGGAACCCAATGTAGTAGAGCTAAAACCCTGGAAATCTATCCACTATGAAATTAAGGAGGTGATGGTGACCGGACTGGGAACGGTTGATATCCCGGAATCTGTCCTGGCATCGGGCTTCGCTCGTATTACTGAGCCGGTATGCATGGGCTCGCCCACTCACAAGCATCCCTTCGATCAGTGGATCTACTTGATCGGCGATACTGACAATTTCGGTAAGTTGGACGCCGATATTGAGATGACCCTCGGCGATAAAATCGTCAAGATCAACTATCCCTGTTATGTCTTCATCCCCAAAGGCGTCATGCATTGCCCGCTGGATGTAAAACGGGTTGGAAAGCCTTTCATATTTATCGATTCCAGAATAACCGAAGAGGCGTCTGTACGCCCTGCTACCGTCAAGAAACACGCTGCTATAAAATACATTGCCAAACAGAAAAAATAGACAAATCTTAGCCGTGTACTAATCAAGAGGGTGATGGCGAGCTCGCCATCACCCTCTTCTTTTCAAGTCAATCGCAATCAGGGCGACCGGGGTATCTATCGCCTGCGTTCTGTTGGCAGAAATATTGTACCGGGTAAGCAACATCATGAAGAGAGATTTGGCATCCATTTTTAAGATCCTTATTCGGTGCAGTGTAAGTTGGGTTTAGTGGACAACCAGGCCGGTTAAACTAGAGTAGACGGAGGCGTTCTGTCTGGAAGAATAACAAATCAGAACTCTGACAGGCGGCTGATTTTCAAAATACGACCATGGAGCGAACCGTCTCAAGTGTTTTAAGGGTAAAATACTTTGGCACCTGAAGGGCCGGCTGTCTTTTTCCAGGCCCTTTTCGGGTATTGCGCAACGGTGTACGCTGCACAGACCTGTTTTCACTTGAATTCAGCTTCACCAGATAAATGTGATAATACGAATCTACCTATTTAACCTGCAGAAGTATAGTTACTCCTGTCAGGTCACCCTCCAGTTCGTCACATTCCGCCTGCTGGCTCTCAACATACGAATCAAACATGGCAGTTTTATCCGAATGCGCTAGCTTTAATTCATTCGCTCGCTTGATTATTTGTTCCTGGTTGTATCTGTTTATCGCGGCGAATTTTTCATTATCGATGGCCTTTTCAGCAACCAGCTTAACCCCGGCGTTTTTAAAGGTCTTTAGACAAGTCTCTCTTGTGGGAAATTTATCATCCGACTCGTTATTGCTGTATGATTCGTCCACTATGATGTAACCCGCAGGTTTAACGATTTCCTTCAACTTTAAAATGGTTTCAAGACGATTACCCAGCAAATCGCCGAGTGCACCGAAAATTACGATGTCATAATTTTTCTCGATCTCAACTGATTGATTGATGTCTTCGACCACGAAATTACAAAAGCTTTCAACCCCGTGTTCTCTGGCTTTTCTCCATGCATAATCTATAAACTCCGGCATAATGTCTATACCTTTGACCTTACAACCCAACTCTTTGGCCAGATGAATGCTGACCGCACCTTTCCCACACCCCAGATCAAGGATGCCTAGTTTATTCGAAACTGGGCAGTTTTTAGTAATGAGTTCAACAATATCTTCCGGTTCTGAACCGAGTTCCCACAAATCCTGCAGCAGGTAAGCCAAGAATGGAATCAATTCAGTGGTTTCGGCGGTTAGCGATTTGGCCAGCTTCTCTCTGCTTCCAGGTGTGATATCCATATTTTTCCCTCTTCTCCCGTTGTATAGGGGTAGTTTACCGTAAAATCCTATTTTCCCTCAAATCAGGTGTCGATCCATTGGCGGTTATCAAGCAATTGAGACGTCCATTCCAGGAAAAAAGGAGAGACAGTCTTACGTGGAGTTTAACAGGAAGCTGTTGGTGGGTTTTTGGGGTGTGAAGCTATCCTGGAGCGAATGGACTCCCTTGATCAGCGCTAAAGGGCCTTGACAATTCGCCATAATTGGGATATCTTAAAGCCATCATTTTGGGAGGTGCTAAAATTGGGTAGACTCGATAACCAGTTCAATCCATTTATAAAAACACACGATAAAGACAACTGGTATGGTTACACCAGTCCGCGCATGACTTTTTTTAATTCCGATGCTGTAATTCCGGGTGTTTCGTTTGGAACGGGCTTCCTCGTGGCCACTAAAGTGGGAACTATGGATATTCCGCATATTCATGACGGGGCGCATAATTTCTTCGTCTTCACCGGCGCTGAACTTGACAGGATCTTTGAGGCTGAATTTGAAATCGGTTATTGTATAGGTGATTCCGCAAAATCCATGGAAATTTACCATATAACAAAGCCGTCCATCGTAACTGCTCCTGCGGGCGTTCTTCACTGTCCGGTGTATTTCAAAAAGGTTGTCAGAGGCCTTAATACCATGCTCACTTATGTTGGAACTACTAACGGAAGAGTTTACAGCCGCCTTGATAAAAACGGAAAAGAGGAATGGCTCTACCAGAAAGACCACTCGAGACCCTGCGTAAAAGACCCGAAAAAAGAATGCACCTTCTGCGGGCTTTGCTTCACTAATCCGAAGCAGACAGACGAGGATGTCCGTAAATATATGGAACCTTTCTACAAAAACGCTTCGACTGTTGGTAAGTATAAAAACTGTATCGTTGAACTAAGAAAAGATTACCACAAGCTCGGAGATGCGGTAATGAATCCCAGATGTGTTTTCAAAGGCAAAGAAGATATGCCCAATACCGGGCAGCAGTTCAGCTTTAACATCATTACGGCGCCATGCCAGTTGGGAGATAACGAACCGGTGAGCAACGGACAAATCGCCGAATTTCTGTGGTTTTCCGGAACGGACGTCGTCGAACCGTGGGGTAGTTTTGACGCAGAGATAGAGGTAATGCTGGGAGAAGACCCCGACCATATGGAGGCGGTAAAATTCGACAGGCCCGGGGTCAT